>NZ_BANB01000044.1 GCF_000964365.1 Acidisphaera rubrifaciens HS-AP3
CCTCCAGCCGCGCCTGCGCGCGCGTCCACGCGGTCGCGGCGCTGACGCCCTCGCGCGGCCAGACCGGCGCGGTCAGGGTGAGTTCGTCGCGGATCGTGTCGAAGATCGCGAACAGGGTGGGGCGCAGCAGCAGCGCGTCCGGCAGGCCGAGGCGGTCCGGCTTGTCCGCCGGCAGCCGCTCCATCAGCCGCACCATGTCGTAGCCGAGATAGCCGACCAGTCCCGCCGACATCGGCGGCAGCCCGTCGGGCAGATCGAGCCGCGTCACCGCGATCAGCGCCCGCAGGCTCTCCAGCGCCGGCGCGGCGTCGGGCACGAAGGCGTGCGGCGCCGCCTCGGCGTCGCGGTTGACCTCGGCCACGCCGCCGCGGCAGCGCCAGATCAGGTCCGGCGCCATGCCGATCACCGAATAGCGGCCCCGCGCCGCGCCGCCCTCGACGCTTTCCAGCAGAAACGGAAAGGGCTGGCCGGCGGTGAGCTTCAGATACGCGGCGACCGGCGTCTCCAGATCGGCGACGACGCGCGTCCACGCCACCGCGCCCCGTCCGGCCTCATAGGCGGCGGCGAAGGCGGCAAAGGCCGCGTCCCGCGCGGCCGGTCCGGGATCGGCGCCGTTCATTGGATCATCGACTGCACGACATCGGGGTTCACCTGCAGCCCCGCGCGATCGCGCACGGCGGTTGCGAACGTGACTTCCGTGTCGCGCGCCATCGCCTCGCGCACCTGGTCGCGCAGGCGGACATAGCCTTCCGGGTCCTTCGCCGGGTCGGGCACCACGATGGCCGCCGGCACCGCGACGAGATAGGCGTCGCCGGTCTGCACCATCGTGACCTCCTTCGGCTTCAGGCTGAACAGCGGGCGCACGAGCTGCATCGGAAAGCCTTCCGGCGGCGACTCGCGGCTGGTCGGCAGCGAGCGGCGCACCGCGAGCCCCGCCTTCTGCGCCGCGTCGGCCAGCGTCGCGCCGTCCTGCACCGCGGTGAACACGGCGGTCGCCCGCTCGTTGGCGGCACGGCGTTGGGCGTCGGCGATCCACGCGGCGCGGACCGCATCCGCGACCTCGGCATAGGGCCGGTCGGTCGGCGGGGTGATCTTGTCCACCGTCACCGCGAAATACGAGGCGGCGCCCCCGGGGGCGGAGGGGGGCACTTCCTGCAGGTGCGGCGGCTCGCCGACATGCTCGGCAAAGGCCGCGGCGACGAGGGCCTTGCGCAGCGCCGGCGAGCCGGGGATCGGCGCCTCGCGCCCCGACGTGGTGCGCCCGGCGGCGTCGAGCGTGCCGGTGGCCGCCTGCAGCCCGAGATCGTTCGGCAGTTCGTCGAGGCTGGTGCCGCTGGCGAGGATGTTGTCGAGCTTGTTGGCGTCGTCGAAGATCTGCTGCCCGGCGCGGTCGGCGACGATGCGCGCGCGCAGCTCGTCGCGGGCCTGCTCGAACGAGATGTCGCGGCCCGGCGTGATCTTGGTCACCCGGAAGACGTGCCAGCCGAGATCGTCGTGCTCCGGCGCCGGCACCGTGTCGACCGGGGCGGCGAACACGGCCGCGGCCAGGGCGGGGATCGGCAGCTGCGCGCGGTCGGCATCGGGCAGTTCGAACGCGTTCGCCTTCGACGCCTTGGCCATCGTCTGCATGGCCGCCCAGTCAGCGCCGCCCTGCCAGGTGGCGGCGAGCTTGCGGGCCGCCGCCTCGTCCTCCGTGGTGAGAAGCTGGACGGTCCGCTTTTCTTCCTTCTTGAAGGCGTCGCGGTTGGCGTCGTAGGCCTTTTTCAGATCCTCGTCGCTGACGGTGATCGACTTGCCCACCGTCTCGACCGACAGCACCACCGCCTTCACATGCCGGTATTCCGGCGTGCGGCGCAGGTCGGGGTGGTTGTCGTAATAGCGGTGCAGGTCGGCATCCGTCGGCTCCGGCGCGACGCCGGAGGTGAACGGCACTTCCACGAAATCGGCGCTGCGCGTCTCGCGCTGATAGGCGAACAGCAACTTGGTTTCCGTGTCGCTCGGGAACGCGCCGGCGCGGACCGCCCCCAGCACCTGCCGCTCGCCGGCGTCGCTGCGGATCATCTCGAACAGCTGCGCTTCCGTCAGGTTGTTCTGCGACAGCACCTGCCGCGCGACCGCCGGATCATAGCGCCCGTCCGGCCCGCGGAACTGCGGGATCTCAAGGATCGCCTGCTGGAGATCGGCCTTTGGCACGACGACGCCGAGCCGCGCCTCCTCGCCCGCCACCGCCTGCCCGAGCACGAGATTCTGTAATGCCTGGAAGGCGACGGACCGGCGCATCTCCGGCGTCGGCGCGATCCGGCCGCCAAGCGCGCGGGTCACGCCGGCCAGCTGCCGCTGATAGGCCTCGCGCAGCTCCTCGGCCGTCACGGTGCGGCTGCCCACGCGCGCCGCCCAGTCGTTGCCGCCGCCGCGGATGCTGCGCAGCATGTCGCCGCCGATCCCCCACAGCACGAAGGCGAGGCAGAGCAGCAGGAACAGGCCCCGCACGATCCATGAGTCGAGCGAACGGCGGAGATTGGCGAGCATGCGCGGGTCCGGTTGCTGGATTGGCCGACAGGCGTGCCTCTACCCGCCTTCCGCCGGCTTTGCCAGCCGGCGCTTTTCCGGCCGGCGCTTTGCCTCGGGCCGTCTCGCGCGTTACCCAGGGGTCGAGGCACACACGCGAGGACGGGAATGGCCCAGCTCATCGCCGGCAACTGGAAGATGAACGGACGCACGCGGCAGGCGGCGGAGCTGTGCGCGGCGCTGCGCGACGGGGCGGGGGGGCTGGGCTGCGAACTCGTCGTCTTCCCGCCCGCCACGCAGCTCACCGCCGTGGCCGGCCTGCTGGCCGGCAGCCCGATCGCGGTCGGCGGCCAGGACTGTCACGCGGACCCGGACGGCGCCCATACTGGGGACATCTCCGCCGGCATGCTGCGCGACTGCGGCGCGACCTGGGTGATCCTCGGCCATTCCGAGCGCCGGGCCGACCATGCGGAAGTCGATGACCTGATCCGCCAGAAGGTCGAGGCGGCGCAGGGGGAGGGACTGCGCACCATCGTCTGCGTCGGCGAGACCGACGAGCAGCGGGCCACCGGGCGCGAGACCGAGGTGGTCGGCTGGCAGCTTCTGGGCAGCCTGCCGCGCGACTTCGCCGGGGTGGTCGCCTATGAGCCGGTCTGGGCCATCGGCTCGGGCAAGACGCCGGGCATCGACGAGGTTGCCGCCATGCACGCCTTCATCCGCGAGGAACTGGTGCGCCAGTTCGCCGAAGCCGGGCGATCCGTACCTATTCTCTATGGCGGTTCGGTCAAACCCGGCAACGCGGCGGACCTCCTGGCGGTCCCGGAAGTGGCCGGCGCACTGGTCGGCGGGGCCAGCCTGGTCGCGGTGGACTTCCTCGCCATTGCCCGGGCGGCCCGGTACGGGTAAGGCGCCCCGCCATGAATACCGTGCTGCTGATCATCCACCTGTTCGTCACCCTCGCGCTGATCGGCGTCGTGCTGATCCAGCGGAGCGAGGGCGGGGGGCTGGGTGTCGGCAGCTCGCAGGGCATGGGCTCGTTCATGTCGGGCCGCGGCACGGCGAACCTGCTGACGCGCACGACGGCGATCCTGGCGACCGTGTTCATGCTGCTCGCGCTGGCGCTGGCCGTGCTCAACCGCGGCGCGAGCGGGCCGGGTCATTCGCTGCTCGACATCCATGCCCCGGCGCCCGCCGCCGCACCCCCGCCGCTGCCGTC
>NZ_BANB01000043.1 GCF_000964365.1 Acidisphaera rubrifaciens HS-AP3
AGGGATTCGAACCCTCGACCCCAACCTTGGCAAGTTTGAAACGCCGTCTATCCGGCAGCATCTCTTTCTATCCTGTAGCCCGCTAAGTCCCTATTATAAAACGTCTTTTCTTGCAGGCGTCCATCCCGCGGGTATCCTCCTCACACCCTTCGAAAGCCGCTTTCGTGCTTCCCCCCTGCTTCCCCGGCCTCCGCCAGCCTTTCCGGGGAAGCAGAATCCGGAATTCACGATGTAGATCAAAGGGGTATGAGGAAAATGGGTAAAATCACGAAGCGCGTCGTCGACGCATTGGGATCAAAACCTAACAAGGATGTATTCGCCTGGGACAGCGAAATGCGGGGCTTCGGCGTCCGCGTGAAGCCCACTGGGGCCAAGACCTATCTGATCCAATATCGCAACATCGAAGGTCGCACCCGGCGGCTGGTGCTGGGCTCCTGCGGCGTGCTGACGCCGGAGCAGGCGCGTGGGTTGGCACGCCAAAAGCTGGCGGCCGTCGCCGAGGGCGCCGACCCATCGGCGGATCGGCACGCCATCCGCGACGGCATGACGGTCGCGGATGTGTGCGATTGGTACCTGAAGGAGGCTGGCGAGGGCCGCCTTCTCGGGCGCAATCGTCGGCCCATCAAGGCGACCAGCATCGCGATGGATCGAAGCCGGATCGAGACGCACATCAAGCCACTGCTGGGGCCACGCCTCGTGAGCAACCTCACCTTGCGCGACGTCGAGGCCATGCAGGCCGACATCGCCGCCGGCAAGTCGGCGCGCGGGAAGAAATTGCAGGGCCGCGGCGGCCGCTCGACCGGCGGAGCCGGCGTCGCAGCCCGTGCGATCAGCACCTTTCGGGCCTTGCTCGGTCACGCTACGCGGCTTGGCCTAATCGAGAAGAATTCCGCATCGGGCGTGCGCCAGATGGCGTCACGCAAGGTCAAGCGTCGGTTGAGCGCGGACGAGGTTCGCCATCTCGGCAAGGTCATGCGGCAGTTGTCGGCGAACGGTGAGCACCCAACGGGGCTCGGCGCCATCCGGCTCATGCTGCTGACCGGGTTCCGGAGGATGGAGGCGCTGAGCCTCCAGAGAGCGTGGCTCAACCGTCAGGAACGCGCCATCCACTTCCCCGACACCAAGAGCGGCGAACAGCTCCGGGTGGTCGGGCTCGCGGCCATCGAGTGTATCGAGAGCCTGCCGGTCCAGGAGCATTCTCCCTATGTGTTCCCGGCCGATGTCGGCGATGGGCACTTCATCGGCGTCGTTCGGGTGCTCGACCGGGTTTGCGCGAAGGCGAAACTGTCCGGAGTAACCCCGCACGTCCTCCGACACACCTTCGCCAGCATCGCTGGCGATCTGGGGTTCTCCGAGCTGACGATCGCCGGATTGCTGGGCCACACATCCCGCGGCGTCACTCAGAGATATGTCCATCTCGACGCCGCCCTTGCCGTTGCTGCCGACCAGGTCTCTGCTGAGATCGCCAAGCTGATGGACGGCGAGAGCAAGAGCGATTCAAAGCCGACATCTCCCAGGCGCAAGCGCAGCCGCACATCGTCGGAGGCGGCGGATCCGCGTCGGTCATCCGCGGGTGATGATGACCTGCGGCCAGCCTTGGCTTCATCTTGATCCCTCCGGGGCAAGGATATACATTGATCATGACGTATATCTAGGAGCATCGCCATGCAGGTCGCGAAGTGGGGCAACAGCCTGGCCGTCCGTCTGCCAGCGGCGGTCGTCGACGCTTTGGAGCTGAAGGAAGGCGACGAGATCGAAATCCATGTCGCCGATCCCAGGGCTTTTGAGGTCGCGCGCAAGCCTGGGCGGGAAGATCTATTGAAGCGCCTGCGCGCATTCCGCGGACGACTGCCCGCGGACTGGAAGTTCGACCGGGACGAGGCGAATGCCCGGTAGTTTCATCGACACGAACGTCCTCGTCTATCTCGCCTCCGGCGATCCCGCGAAGGCCGATCGCGCCGAGCAGACCGCCGCCGCGGGCGGGACGATCAGCGTGCAGGTGCTGAACGAGCTCGCCAACGTGTCGCGCCGCAAGATGGGTCTGTCCTGGCCCGAGACGCACGCCTTTCTCTCGACGGTGCGCGCTTTGCTGCCGGTCGAGCCCATAACGGCGGACGTGCATGACCTGGGATTGGCGATCGCCGAGCGGTATGGTCTCTCGATCTACGACGCGATGATCGCGGCGTCGGCGCTTCAGGCTGATTGCGACATCCTCTGGTCGGAAGACATGCACGACGGCCTCGTCATCGAGAACCGGCTTCGCATCAAGAACCCGTTTCGGGCAAGCTGATTTTATAGATCAGGAAGGGAGACGGAGCTTGGCGCCGTCGCGGGTTCGGACCCGGCCATTGAGCCTGCAATGCCGTTCGTGCTGCTGCCTTGAATAAGCAAGGTCCGTAATTGAAGGATAGGCCCGTTCACTTCGATAAGGTCCGGGCAATTCAGCCGAGGGGGTCAAGCGGCGTAGGCTTGACGGATCGCCGTCAAACCACAGTCTTGCCATAAACCCCCCAGTACTCGCCCCGGTTTTGTCCAAAGTTGGATGTCACGCTGCGGCTACGGCGAAAGCCGTCGCTCAACTTTGTGCAAGGTGAGTGAGTCGTGAACCTTGTGTCTATTTCCCAGGCGCTCCTGGTCGCGGAGCACCTCAGTTTCAGCCGGGCGGCGCAGGTCCTTGGGGTCCGGCAATCCGCCGTCAGCCGGCGCGTACGCGCCCTCGAGGACGAACTCGGCGTCTCGCTGTTCGAGCGGGAGTCAGGCGGCGTCCGCGTCACCGAAGCTGGTCGCAGGTTTTTCGATCGATCACGCGCCGGATTGGCGGAAATCGATTTCGCCATTCGGACCGCGGGCAATGCAGGTTGCGGCGGCGAAGGGGCTGTGCGGATCGGTATCCTCTCGTCCCTCTCGGTCGGGTTCCTCCGCGATCTCCTAGTCCGGTTCCGAGAGGAACATACCTCCGTGGTGGTCGACATCCTGGAAGGCTCCACGCGCGAGCATATCGCCGGGATCAACGAGCGTCGGCTCGATATCGCCTTCGTAGCCGGCGAGCCGCAGGCGCCGCGATGTGACGTCGCGCCGCTCTGGCAGGCGCGCGTGTTCGTGGCTCTACCGAATGGTCACCCGCAGGCGGCGGCGACAGACATCTGCTGGGATCTGCTCAAGGACGAGCGCTTCATCCTGAGCCGGGAGGCGCCCGGGCCGGAGATCCATGATTTCGTGATCCAGCGGCTCGCCTCGCTCGGCTTCAGCCCCTCGGTCGAGCGCTACCACGTCGGGCGGGAGACGCTGATGCACCTGGTCGCGCTTGGGTTCGGGATCAGCGTGATGAGCGAGACGGGAACCGCCACACGGTATCCAGGCGTCGTGTTCGTGCCGCTGCCGACAGAACAGGATGTCTTGCCCTACAGCGCCATTTGGCTGCCGGGGAACGATAATCCGGCCCTGCGCCGCCTGCTCAGCCTGGCTCGTTCGATGTCGCAGGTCCGCTCCATCGCGGCGCGGGCGGGGGTGACGTCCTGACGCTTCGCAGCTTGGAAAAGGCGCGGTCGCTGGCGATGAAGCGCGCCAGCATCGGCCCGATGAGTTTGGCGGGGTCGCTCACCGGCTGGCCGGTTTCCCGGCTCAGCGCCTCGGCATAGGCCACGAGATCGCGATGGACGGCCGCCGGCAGTTCCAGCGACAGTTTCACCGGCTTGTCATCCGGGATCGCGCCGAGCTTCAGTTTTGCCATCGCCACCTCCTCAGCCGCGGTAGGGTTCCAGAACGAGGTCGTGGGAGACCATTACCCGGACCGGAAAGCCGGGCCGAATGGTGATCGTCGGCTGGATATTCAGGGACCGGCTGACGACCTGCTGACCGGTCTGGTTAATGCTTTGCGAGAAGCCTTCTTGGAGTGCTGCCGCGAGCGAACCATTGTTGTTGCCGCTCATACCGGCCTCCGTCCCGACGCTGAGCAGGGTCGAGAGGATCGCGGCCTTGAACAGCATGCCCCAATGGTTGTCGACCTCGTCCTCGAGACCGGCATAGCCTTCGGTGTCGGCGCCGGGCTGCCGTTCCAGAATGATCGACCGCCCGTTCGGCATGATGAGCCGGTTCCAGACGAGCACGGCGCGTGACTGGCCGAACGCGATCTGGGCGTCATATTGACCGACCAGGCGCGCGCCTTGGGGGATGAGCAGAATATGGCCGGTGGGGCTGTCGTAGACGTCCTCCGTCACCTGCGCGGTCACCTGGCCTGGAAGGTCCGAGCGTAGTCCGGTGATGAGCGAAGCGGCGATGATCGATCCGGCCTGCAAGATGTTCGGACTCGCCGGCGCCTGGACGCGATCCGGACTGGTCGTGCGCCGATCGACGGCGCCGTTGAGGAAAGCGAGCTTATGGTCCTGCCCTGCGCTTCCGGAGCCGGCGTCGGCCGCCGGTATAGCTGTCGGAGTTGCGCCGCCCGCCGACGCTGTCGCCACTGGCGCAACGGCTACGCCGTTGCTGCTTGCCGCGAATAGATGGCTGACGCGGGCGGCTTCTTGTTCCTGAAGGCGACGCTGCTGTTCGGGGTCGGCAGGCGGTGCTTGCGCCGGCATGCCCGGCGCTGGTGCGCCCGCGTTCAGGATCGGTCGGCCGAGGTCCCCAGGCAGCGGCGGCCCAAGCTGTGGGACCGATTTGGGCAGACCGGTGTAGTCGTGCGGCAGCGCGGCAAGACCATCCGGCGTCGTGCGGTTGTTCGTGTTGTAGAGCTCGGACCCGGTCTGCGGGTGCTGCGGCCTCAACGCAAGGAACAAGGCGCCGCCGATGCCGAGCGCGGCCACGCCGCCAAGGCCGATCAATACCTTGCGCGAGAGCCGGGTGACCGGCGCGCGGCTCGACCGCAATCGCATTTCTTGCGGCGGTCGCAGCGGACCGCTGCTATCCTGGGAGGTACCTGTCATGATTGCGGCCTCCCATCGGTGCGGACGATCCGGACGATCTCCTGATGCTTGGCGCCGAGTTTGAGTTCGGCCGCGGCGAAGAGCCGGTCGACGATCATGTAGTTGCCGCGAACGCGGTAGTTCACGAGTTGGCCATCGCCTTCCGCGCCGATCACCCAGAGCGGCGGCATTTCGCCCTGAGCGATGCCGCTCGGGAACTCGATGAAGACCTGCCGGCCGTCATCGAAGGCGCGCTTCGGCCGCCAGGCCGGGCTGTCGCCCTCGACCCGATAGCGGAAGTTGATCGCGCTGATGTCGACGCCGGTGGCGACAGGGGCGGCCGCATCGGCCGCTGCGTTTTGTTGGCGCAGCGCGATCAACTGGTCCTGCGGATAGATCCACGAGACTGCCGCCATGTAGGTCTTTTCGTCGGACCGTAACTCGAGGTGATAGGTCCGCCGGTCGGTATCGATGACGAGATTGGTGGTGAGATCCGGCCTCGTGGGCTTGACCAGGATGTGGATGCGCTTAGCCGCGCCAGCACCGCTCTCGGTGTCGCCGATGATCCAGCGCACCGTGTCGCCTGCCGCCACCGGGCCGGAGCCGACGAGCTGCTCGCCCGGCTCCAGTGCGACATCGGTGATCTGCCCCGGCGCGGCGTAGACCTGATAGAGCGCACCGTCCGACCACGGATAGACCTGGATCGCATTGATGTATCCGGCGCGCGTCGGCTGGACGCGCGCGGCGCCGTTGGCCTGGTCGACGCGCGCATGCGGATCGGCGGGTTCGGGCGGCGCGCTCTTGCCGCCCGGCAGCGGCTTCAATTGCCCGGGAAGCGGCAATGGCTTGGGCAGCTCTACGATCTGCACCGGCTTGGGCGGGTCGGGCGCCAGCACGGCCTGATGCGGCGTTTCATCGTAGGAGATGACGGGCGGCTTATAGGCGGTCGAGCACGCGCCGAGGGACACCGAGGCGAGAAAGAGCGTTGCGAACGGCGGAGCGCGCATCAGCCGAGTTCCTTTGACCAGTTGAGAGCATGGACGTAGACGCCGAGCGGATTTTTCTTCAGCCGGTCGGCGTCCGTCGGCGTCTGCACGACGATCGTGAGGATAGCGCTCCAGCGCTCGGTCGCGGCCAGGGCGTCATCGACATAGCGGCGCTCGACCCATTCGATGCGGAAGCTGTCATTGGAGGCGCGGATGACGCTGGCGATCTCAACCGAGACCTGCGTCTTGCCGACCTTGGAGAAGGGATCGCTCGACCGCGCATAGTCGTTGAGCGCGAGCGCGCCCTTGTCGGTGACATAGTTGTAGGCGTCGAGCCAGTTCTGCCGCAGCACCACGGGATCGGCCGGGATGCCACGGACCTCGGTGATGAAGCGGGCCAGGTGCCAGGCGATTTGCGGATCGGTCGGCTTATAGTCGGCGGTCGCCGGCGCGACCGCCTGCGCCTGACCGAGCTTGTCGACCTGCACGACCCAGGGCGTGATGGTTCCGCGGGCGGATTGCCAGACGAGCCCGCCACCCAGGCCACCGCTCAGCGCGAGCGCGCCGAAGAAGGCGAGCCGCCAATTCTTCGCCTGGACGCGGGCCGACCCGATCCGCTCGTCCCAGACCTGCCCGGCGCGCTGATATGGCGTCTCGGGTTCGGGTGTCTTGCCGTAGCGGACGTTTGGTCGGCGGAACATGGATCACTCCCCTTCGGAAAGGTCGACGCCGCCGCCGCTCGACGGATGATCGCCCGACCGGATTGCGTGATGGGCGGTGCTGACGCCTTGG
>NZ_BANB01000042.1 GCF_000964365.1 Acidisphaera rubrifaciens HS-AP3
GGCCCACGCCGAAGGCGCGCCCGCCGAGGGCGGGCCGCCGACCGCTGCCGCCGACGCGCGGGAAGGGGGCGCCGGGGAGGCGGGCTGACGCGCGTCCCGCTTCCTGCTACGCACCGCGGCCGGAGATACGTTCTGTCATGTTTGACTTCGCCTGGTCCGAAATCGCCGTCGTCACGGTCGTCGCGCTCGTCGTGATCGGACCGAAGGACATGCCCGTCGCGCTGAAGGCCGTGACGGACATGATCAAGAAGGCGCGGCGCATGGCGGGCGAGTTCCAGACCCATGTCGACGAGATGATGCGCGAGGCCGATCTCGGCGAGGTGCGCGAACAGTTCAACGAGATACGCAACTTCAACCTGCGCAGCACGATCGAGCGGGCGGTGGACGGCGACGGAACGATCCGCCGCACCCTGACCGAGAACCCGCTCGCGACGCCGGCCGGGACGTCCACTCCGATCAATCCCATGCACCCGACGCCGCCCACCATCGTGCCGGCGCAGCGGGCGGTCATCCGGACGATCGGGCCGGCGCCGGTGCCCACCACCGTCACCAATCCGTTCGACTTCACCCGGGCCGGCGGCGCCGTCGTCGAGCCCCTC
>NZ_BANB01000041.1 GCF_000964365.1 Acidisphaera rubrifaciens HS-AP3
GATGAAGCCGCGCCGCGTGATGCCGCGGCCGACCGGACGAGCGGGATCAGGCGGGTGCCCGTGGCCGCGCTCGAGCCGGGGCATTTCCAGCCGCGTGTCGATTTCGATCCCGGCGCGCTGGCCGAACTCACGCTGTCGATCCGCGAACGGGGCATCCTGCAGCCGCTGCTGCTCCGCCCGCACCCCGAGCAGCCCGGGCGCTTCCAGATCATCGCCGGCGAACGCCGCTGGCGGGCCGCAAGCGCGGCGGGGCTGCACGACGTCCCGGCCGTCATCGGCGATTTCAGCGACCGCGACGCGCTGGCCGCCGCGCTCGTCGAAAACCTCCAGCGCGAGGACCTGAACGCGATCGAGGAGGCCGAGGGCTACCGCCGCCTCATCGAGGAGTTCGGCATGACGCAGGACGCGCTCGCCGCCGCCGTCGGCAAGTCACGGGCGCATGTCGGCAACACCATGCGCCTGCTGCGCCTGCCGCGAGCGCTGCATGACGACATACGCAGCGGACGTCTCTCCGCCGGTCACGCCCGCGCACTGCTGACCCACCCCGACCCCGAGCGCGCGGCAAGGACCGTCATCGACCGCGGCCTGAACGTCCGCCAGACCGAAGCTCTCGCCCAGCGCGGCACGGAGCCGATCGCACCCCGTCCGCGCGATCCGGCGACCGAGGCGCTCGCCCGTGAGCTGACCGAACGGCTGGGCCTGAAGGTGGAGATCAGCTTCGACGGCGCGCGCGGCAGCGTCCGCCTGCATTACCGCGACCTCGATCAGCTCGACGGCATCCTCCGCCTGCTTAATCCCGGCTGAGCCGGGCCGCCCGCTCAACCCCGGCTGAGCCGGGAAGGCACCGATCCGCCGGCGCGCGCGGCCAGCGACAGGATCGCCTGCCGGCAGATGACGTCGGCCGGCGCGCCGGTCCGCTTGCACGCCAGCTCCGCCGCGGCGACGTCGCGCAGC
>NZ_BANB01000040.1 GCF_000964365.1 Acidisphaera rubrifaciens HS-AP3
GACCGGGGCCGGCGCGCCGGACGCGGCGGCGAGGGCGCGGCTCAGGACCTGGGCGACGCGCGCCGCATCCGGGACGGCGCGCAGCATCGGCTCGCTGCGGCTGTAGCGCCAGGGACGGGCATGCGGCCAGAGAATGAGATAGGCGAAGCGCTGCGGCGGGATCAGGCGCAGCGCGATGTCGCCGGTGCCGTCTGCATAGCCGTGCAGCGCGGCGGACTCGATCGACGCGAAGGGCACGTTCAGCATGATCGGAAAGGCGACGCCGATGCGCAGCACGACGCGCCGGTTGGTGACGGTGTAGACCGTCCCGCGCGTCACCAGCCGCGCATACAGCACCACCAGCCCGATCGCGACCGCCGCGAGCCCGAGGCAGCGGCCGACGATGATCGCCCCCTGCAGCGGGGCATCGCCGGCGCTCCAGGCGGAGACCGCGGCGGTGCCGACGATGACGGCGAAATACGCCGCCAGGAGCCGCAGCCGGAAACCGTGCTGCGCGAGCGCCCAGGTGGCGGGCGCCCCCTGCCACAACACGCGCTCGCCTTCCGGCAGACGGCCCGGCAACCCGCGCGAGGCGCCGTCGTCGTCGATGCCGCCGCGCGCGGTCATATCAGCGGCTCCACCCGCGACGGCGTTGCGTACAGGGTGCCGCCGCCGAAATAGGCGGAGATCTGGTCTTCCTCGCGCAGCGTCACGACGTCGGGGCTGCGCAGGCCGGGGATGTCGCGGAACTGCGCGCCGGTGATCGACACGACCCGCACATGCGGCACGGCGCCGTCGCTGATCGTCGCGAGCGTCATCGGCACCAGCGCGCGGCCGCCGCCGAACGCCGCGGCGACCTCCACCTCGAGATAACGGAGGATGACTTCCGAGCGGTCGACCCAGACATCGACCACGGTGCCGCCCTGCACGTTGTCGACGCCCAGGATGGGCATGCCGCGCGGATCGGGATCCTCGGCATCGATGTGATAGGCCGGATCGGCGCGCAGCGGCACCAGCTTCGGCACCTGCTCGTCCCATGTCATGTCCGGCGCGTCCTGGCGCATCGCATAGGCGCCCGGGCCAACCGCCTCGACCATCGGATTGCCGACCGGGTCGATCGGCTCGCCGATCCAGTTCTTGGCGTTGCGGTGCTTCGACAGGTCCGGCTGCACCGCCTCGGGCCGCGGCGCGAGGACGGTGCGGCCGTCATGCAGGTGATAGGCCTTCGGCGCGGGGATCGTGGGGAAGCCCTGCACGATCTTGCCGATCGCGTTGTCGGAGACCAGCGGATAGCCTTCGCGCTTGTTCTCGCGGTGCAGGTAGTAGATCAGCCCGGCGAAGAAGATCCAGAACGCGTACAGCACGACCTGTGCGACGTCGATGTAACCGGTGATGGCGCCGTATTCCATGGCTTCTACCTCGCGGAGACGGGAGAGAGGGCAGGCGTGGCGGCGGCCCGGTGCGTCCGCACCAGCGGGCCGATGGCGATCAGCGTCGCGAACAGCAGCGCGATCTCGGTATGATAGACGACGGAGTAGCCGACCTGCGGATCGGTCAGCGCGCTGCCGAGCATGCCGCGCGTGGCAAGCAACCCGACGGCGTCACGCACCAGACCGCCCGCCGCGACCGCGCAGCCGGCGGCCGAGGCCTGGACCGCGCCCCACAGGCCGAGCGCGAGGCCGATCTGCCCGCGCGGCGCCATGGCCATCGCGACCGTGAGCGTCGAGTGGCCGAACAGCCCGCCGCCGAAGCCGATCAGCGTGACGCCCACGGCGAACAGGGCGACGGACGACAGCGGCGCCGCGAAGATCACGGCGGCAAAGGCGACGGTGCCGACCAGCGTGCCGGCGGCGGCGACCCGGTAGGCATTGGCGCCGCGCGCCAGACGCCGCGCCGCGAGCGCGAAGCCGGCAATGCCGCCGCTCGCCAGCAGCGCCGTCAGCGCAGTGGTGGCGCCGACCGTCAGATGCAGGATCTGGCCGCCATACGGCTCCAGCAGGATGTCCTGCATGCTGAAGGCGATGGTGCCCAGTCCGAGGGCGACGAGGCCGCGTATGCGGCGCCCGCCCGGCGCCGCGCCGGCGCCGATCAGGGTTTGCAGCGAGACCATCAGGCCGGGCTGGGCGCGCGCGGTGGTGCGCGCCGCGTCGCGCGGCTCCTGCTTCCACAGCGCCGCGCCGTTGAGCAGCATGGTCGCCAGCGCCGCGCCCTGCACCACCTGAATGAGGCGGAACTCGCTGAACGGGGTCAGCAGCGCGCCGAACAGCACGCCGCAGGCGACCATGCCGACCAGCAGCATCGCGCACAGCAGGGCGACGACCCGCGGCTGCGCCTCGCGCGGGGCGAGGTCGGTCGCGAGGGCGAGGCCGACCGTCTGCACCGTGTGCAGCCCGGCGCCGACCAGCAGGAAGGCGATGGCGGCGCCGATCTCGCCATAGACGACCGGACCGTGCGTGTCGCCCGACAGCACGATCAGGGCGAAGGGCATGATCGCGAAGCCCGCGAATTGCAGCAGCGTGCCGAACCACAGATAGGGCACGCGCTTCCAGCCCAGCAGCGACACGTGCGAGTCCGACCGGTAGCCGACGATCGCGCGGCAGGGCGCGAAGGCCAGCGGCAGGGCGATCATGCCCGCAACCAGCCAGGCGGGGACGCCGAGTTCGACGATCATCACCCGGTTGAGCGTGCCGATCAGCAGCACCACCGCCATGCCGACGGAGACCTGGAACAGCGACAGGCGCAGCAGGCGGCCCAGCGGCAGCTCGGGGGTCGCCGCGTCGGCGAACGGCAGGAAGCGGGTTCCCACCCGCATCCACCCTTCCGACAGCCTGCGCCGGGACTTGCTCATGGCATGAACAGCTCCAGGGCCTGCGACTTGTAGAACCCCGTGCTGATCCGCCGCGTGCGCCCCTCCGCCCAGCCGGCGAGATGCGGTTCGCGGGCGATCAGCTGCGCGATGCGCGGCGACGCGACCGGCTGGATCGCCGGCGCGCGGTCGCCGCGCGGCAGCAGGCGTCCGACCGCGTGCATGAGCATGAGGGCGGGCGTGCGCGGCGCGTAGGTGAACAGGATCGACGCCTGCGCCCGCGCGCTGAAGCCTGTCAGCACGCGCACGATGTCGGCGGCGTGATAGTGGATGAGGCTGTCCATCGCGACGACATGATCGAACCGGCCGAACGACGCGTCCAGCATGTCGCCGACGCGGAAATCGATGCGTCCGGCCAGCCCGTCCGGGGTGCGGTCGCGGGCGATGCCGATCAGGCGCGGCGACAGATCGACCGCGACGACGTCCGCGCCGCGCCGCGCGGCCTCGACCGCCAGCGCGCCGGAGCCGCAGCCCGCGTCAAGCACGCGCCGGCCGCGGAGATCGGCGGGCAGCCAGGACAGCAGAGTCGCGCGCATGTCATCGCGCCCGGCGCGCACCGTCGCCCGTATGCGCCCGACCGGCGCATCCGACGTCAGCCGCCGCCAGGCATCGATCGCGGTGCGGTCGAAATACTGCTCGAGTTTCCCGCGCGTCCGCTGATAGGTGGCGCCGCTCATCAGTCGAACCCCAACAAGTCGAAGATGTCCCGGTCGCGCAGCGGCTCGGGCGCCAGCGGATCGGTGCCGGCCCAGAGCTGTTCCGCGAGATGCATGTACTCGGCCTGTGCTGCGAGCACGTCCGGCGCCTCGTCCATCTCGAACAGCACGGACTTCTTCAGCCGCGAGCGCCGGATGACGTCGAGATCGGGGAAATGCGCGAGCGTGGACAGGCCCACGGCATTGTTGAAGCGGTCCACCTGATCGGTGCCGGCGGAGCGGTTGATGACAACGCCGCCGAGCCGGACGTCGTAGTTGCGCGACTTGGCGCGGATCGCGGCCACGATGCGGTTCATCGCGAAGATGCTGTCGAAATCGTTGGCCGTCACCACGATGGCGCGGTCGGCGTGCTGCAGCGGGGCCGCGAAGCCGCCGCACACCACGTCGCCCAGCACGTCGAAGATCACCACGTCGGTGTCGTCCAGAAGGTGATGCTCCTTCAGCAGCTTCACCGTCTGCCCGACGACATAGCCGCCGCAGCCGGTGCCCGCGGGCGGGCCGCCCGCCTCGACGCACATCACGCCGTTGTAGCCCTCGTAGACGAAATCCTCGGTCCGCAGCTCTTCCGAATGGAAGTTCACGCTTTCGAGGACGTCGATCACCGTCGGCACCAGACGCTTGGTCAGCGTGAAGGTGCTGTCGTGTTTCGGATCGCAGCCGATCTGCAGCACGCGCTTGCCGAGGCGCGAGAACGCGGCGGAGAGGTTCGACGAGGTCGTGCTCTTGCCGATGCCGCCCTTGCCGTAGACGGCGAACACCTTGGCGGTGCCGATGCGGACGGTAGCATCCATCTTCACCTGGACGCTGCCTTCGCCGTCGTCGCGTGCGGGGATACGGCGTATGACGGTCATGCTGCGGCTCTTTCGATAATGCCTTCTAGCCGGTCCTCAAGCTCCTCGCCCGCGCGGCGCAGAAGATCGAGCGTCGCGGGGTCGGGGGTCCAGTAGCGCCGCTCATGCGCCTCGATCAGCCGGCCGGCGATCTTGGCGGAGGCGGTGGGATTGAGCGTGGCGAGGCGTTCGCGCATGGCGGGATCGAGCATGAACGTCTCCGACAGGCGTTCATAGATCCAGGGTGCCACCTGTCCCGTCGTCGCCGACCAGCCGAGCGTGTTGGTGACCTGGCTCTCGATCTCGCGCACGCCCTCATAGCCGTGCGTCAGAAGCGCCTCGTACCATTTCGGATTGAGCGCCCGCGTGCGTGTCTCCAGCGCCACCTGTTCGGCGAGCGTGCGCACCGTGCCATCGCCGCGCGTCTGGTCGCCGATATAGACGGCGGCGTCGGTGCCGCCGCGTGCGCGCCGCACCGCGCGGCTGATGCCGCCGAGCGTGTCGAAATAGTGGTCGACCGTGGTGACGCCAAGTTCGACGGAGTCGAGATTCTGATACGTCACGTCCACCCGCGACAGCGCGTCCGCGAGCACGGTGTCGTGCCGCGCGGGCCGGCCGTCGGTGCCGTAGGCAAATCCCTTGCGCCGCACGTAGGCGTCCGCGAGTTCGTCCTCGTCGCGCCAGGAGCCGGCGTCCACGAGCTGGTTGACGTTCGCGCCATACGCGCCCTCGGCATTGCCGAACACCCGCAGCGCCGCGTCCGCGAGCGTGCCGCCATGCGCCGCCTGGAACGCGAGGGCGTGGCGGCGGATGTGGTTCATCGCCGGCGCCTCGTCCGCCTCGGCGGCCAGCAGCGCCGCCTCGGCCAGTAATTTCGTCTGCAGCGGCAGGAGATCGCGGAAGATGCCGGACAGCGTCACCACGACATCGATGCGCGGCCGGCCGATGCGGTCGAGCGGCAGCAGCGCCGCGCCGCACAGCCGGCCATAGCTGTCGAGCCGCGGGGCCGCGCCCATCAGCCACAACGCCTGCGCGATCGGGCCGCCTTCGGTCTTCAGGTTGTCGGTGCCCCACAACACCATCGCGACCGTCTCCGGCAGCGCGCCGCCATCGGCGAGGTGGCGTGCCAGTAGCCGGTCGGCCTGCCGCGCCCCGTCGGTCAGGGCGAAGGCGCTGGGGATACGGAACGGGTCGAAGCCGTGCAGGTTGCGCCCGGTCGGCAGCACGTCCGTCGTGCGCATCAGATCGCCGCCCGGTGCCGGCCGCAGATACCCGCCGTCGAGCGCGTGCAGCATCGCCGGCAGCTCGTGATCGGCGGCGAGCAGCGCATCCAGCGTCGCGCGGCGCTCGGGCTCGGTGACGCCGGCGGCATCCAGCATCTCGGCGCGCTGCGCCGCATCCGGCGGCAGGCCGATCACGTGCAGCCCGTGCGGGATCAGCGTGTATTCAAGCTCCAGCAGCGCCGCGCCCAGCGCGTCGATCGCCGCCGCGGCCCGCGCGCCCCAGGGCGGATCGGCGGGCGCGAGATCGACGGCGGCGGCCTGCGCCTGCAGCAGCTCGGCGAGCGTCGCGCGCTGCTGCGCGTCGGCATCGGGCTCCAGCTGCCGCCAGCGGTCGAGCGAGGCCTTGAGATCGATCAGACCGCGATACAGCCCGGCCTTGGTCACCGGCGGCGTCAGGTAGCTGATCAGCGTCGCCCCGGCGCGCCGCTTGGCGAGCATGCCTTCCGACGGATTGTTGGAGGCGTAGAGGTAATAATTCGGCAGGTCGCCGATCAGCCGGTCCGGCCAGCACGCGGCGGACAGCCCGGCCTGCTTGCCCGGCATGAACTCGAGCGCCCCGTGCGTGCCGAAATGCAGCACCGCCTGCGCGCCGAACTCGTCGCGCATCCAGCGGTAGAAGGCGCTGAACGCATGCGTCGGCGCGAACCCGCCCTCGAACAAAAGGCGCATCGGATCGCCCTCGTAGCCGAAGGCGGGCTGGATGCCGACGAACACGTTCCCGAACTGCGCGCCGAGCACGAAGATGTCGGCGCCGTCCGATTGATGCCGGCCGGGCGCCGGACCCCATTGCCGCTCGATCTGCGCCAGATGCGGCTCGGCCCGCACATGCGCGTCGGCGCGGACCCGTGCCGCCACGTTCGCCGGCGTGCCGTGGAGCGAGGCATTGCCGCCCAGCAGCATCTCGCGCAGCGCATCGACGCTGGCCGGCACCTCCACCGCATAGCCGCCGGCGGCCATGGCGCCGAGGGTGCGGTGCAGGGATTCGAACACGGCGAGATACGCGGCGGTGCCGACGCTGCCGGCGTTCGGCGGGAAGTTGAACAGCACGATCGCGACCCGCCGCGACGCCCGCGCGCTGCGACGCAGATCCACGAGACGTCCCACGCGGGCGGCCAGCGTCGCCGCGCGTTCGGGATGCACCGCCATGTCGCGCCGGTGCTCGCCCGCGGTGCTGCGGCCGCCGAAGGTCATCGGCAGGATACCGCCGTCGAGTTCGGGAATCGCAACCATCATCGTCGCTTCCACCGGCGTCAGCCCGCGCGTGTCGGCCTGCCATTGCTCGAGCGACTGGAACTCGACCGGGTGGGCGGCGACATAGGGCACGTCGAGCTGGGCCAGAATGGCCTCCGCCGCGCGCGCATCGTTGTAGGCGGGACCGCCGACCAGCGAGAAGCCGGTGAGCGACACGATCGCGTCGACGGTCGCGCGCCCGTCCTCCATGAAGAACCGCTCGATCGCCGGCCGTGCGTCGAGGCCGCTGGCGAAGGCTGGCACTACGTTGAGGCCGCGCGCCTCCAGCGCCGCGATGACGCCGTCATAGTGCGCGGCGTTGCCCGCGAGCACATAGGCGCGCAGCACCAGCAGCCCCACCGTGCCGGCGCCGGCACGGACGGGCAGCGCGTCGCGCGTCTCCGCGATGCGCCCGCTCACGCGCGGGTGATAGACGCCGACATCCGGATAGACGACAGGGGCGGCCACCCGCAGCGGGCCGCTGCACGCCCCGGTCTTGACGCCGGCATAGCGGTCGATCAGCAGACGAAGCAGGTTGCCGAGATTTTCCTCCGATCCGGCGAGCCAGTACTGCATCGCGAGGAAATAGGCCCGCACGTCCTGCGCCGTGCCGGGGATCAGCCGCAGCAGCTTCGGCAGGCGGCGGAGCGCTTTCATCTGGTCGCGCCCGCTCGTCGGACCCTTGCCGCGTCCGCCGCGCAGGCGCTTGAGCATCGCCATGACGCCCGAACTGTCGGCCGACATGTCGAAGCGGCCGATGCGGGTGAGCTTGACCACCTCGCTTGCCGACATGAAGCAGATCATCGCGAGGCAGTCGTTGCGCCGCGCCGCAAGCGCCGGCAGCACGGCGCGGATGTGATCGTCGAGGAACAGCATCGACGCGATGACGATGTCGGCCGTGGCGATGTCGGCGAGGCAGGCCTCCAGCGCGGCCGGATCGGCGCCCCATTCGTCCGCCGCGTGCAGCGCGAGACGCAGCCCGGGGACGTCGGCGCACACCGCGGCCTCGGCCCGCACGGCGGCCGAGGACAGGTGACTGTCCATCGTCACCACCACGACCCGCAGCATCGAGGTATCAGCGTCCATAATGCGCCTTTGCCTCGTAGAGCGTGTCGAGGGTGATGAGGTCGACGCCGCGTGTCTGTGCGTAGGCCTCGGTGTTGCGTCGTGCCTTGCCGCGCACGAAGAACGGTATCTTGCGCAGCTCGCGCTCGGCGTCGGGGGACCATGGCGCCTGGCCGTCGGCGATCGGCGCGGCGGGGTGGGCCTCGGGCGATGCGGCAAGCGCCGTGTCGGCGGGTGCCTCGGGCGTCTCGGCGGCGAGATGCGAGGGCGCGGCGTCGTCATGGAACTCGAAATCGTCGCGGAACATCGTCAGCAGATGCTCCTCCAGCCCCATCATCAGCGGATGGACCCAGGTGTCGAACAGGACGTTCGCGCCCTCGAACCCCATCTGCGGGGAGAAGCGGGCCGGGAAATCCTGCACGTGCACGGGCGCCGAGATGACGGCGCAGGCGATGTTCAGCTTCTTGGCGATGTGCCGCTCCATCTGCGTGCCGAGCACCAGCTCCGGCTGCAGCGCGGCGATGGCGGCCTCGACCTCCAGATAGTCGTCGGTGATCAGCGGCTCGACGCCATGATGCTTCGCGGCCTCGCGCACCTCGCGGGCAAATTCGCGGCTGTAGGTGCCGAGGCCGACGACGGTGAAGCCCAGCTCCTCCGCCGCCACCCGCGCGGCGGCGACGGCATGCGTCGCGTCGGCGAAGATGAACACGCGCTTGCCCGTGAGATAGGCGGAGTCGACTGACCGCGAGTACCACGGCAGGTTCGATGTTGCCTGCGTCAGCGTCGCCGTGGCGTCGATGCCCGCCAGCCCCGCGACCTCGGCGATGAAGTCGCGCGTGGCGCCGACCCCGATCGGGATGGTGCGCGTCGCCGGCTGGCCGAAGGTGCGGGTGAGCCACTGAGCCGCCTGTCCCGCGATCTCGGGATACAGCACGACGTTGAAATCCGCCTCGCCCAGCCGCGCCAGGTCGGCCGGCGTGGCGCCGAGCGGGGCGATCACGTTGATCGCGATGCCCAAGCGCGCCAGCAGGCCTTCGATCTCGCGGACGTCGTCGCGGTGACGGAAGCCCAGCGCGCTGGGGCCTAGGATGTTGCAGCGCGGCGGCGTGCCGTCCGCGCGCGCCGTCCGGGCGGTGCCGGGCGGCGGCGCATGCGGGCCGGCGAGGGCGCGGACGAGGCGATAGAAAGTTTCCGACGCGCCCCAGTTTTCCTTGCGCTGATACGCGGGCAGTTCCAGCGGCACGACCGGCACCGGCAGGCCGAGCGCGCGGGCAAGCCCGCCGGGATCGTCCTGGATCAGTTCCGCCGTGCAGGACGCACCGACCAGAAGCGCGTCGGGACGGAACCGCTCATACGCCTCGCGGACCGCGTCCTTGAACAGGCCGGCGGTGTCGCCGCCGAGATCGCGCGCCTGGAACGTCGTGTAGGTGACCGGCGGGCGCTGGTCGCGCCGCTCGATCATCGTGAACAGCAGGTCGGCGTAGGTGTCGCCCTGCGGCGCGTGCAGAACATAATGTACGCCCTGCATCGCGGTGGCGATGCGCATGGCGCCGATATGGGGCGGACCTTCATAGGTCCAGAGCGTCAGCTGCATCGCGCTACACCCGCAACCGTTCGCGCCGCGCGAGCGGGCGGGCGAACAGCTCCGCGAGATCGGCCGCCTGCTCATAGCCCTGGATGGGCGTGAACAGCAGCTCGATCGACCATTTCGTCGTGATGCCCTCGGCCTCCAGCGGATTGGCGAGACCAAGGCCGCACACCGCGATGTCCGGCTGCGCGGCGCGGCAGCGATCGAGCTGACGCTCCACGTGCTGGCCTTCGCTGAGCAGCGGTCCGGACGGCAGCAGCGCCATCTCCTCCGCCAGATGCTGGCGGTGCAGATAGGGCGTGCCCACCTCAATGGGCCGCATCGCGAGTTCGCGCGCGAGGAAGCGGGCGAGCGGGATTTCCAGCTGGGAGTCCGGGAAGAAGAACACCGTCTTGCCGCCCAGTGCCGCGCGATACCGGTCGAGCGCGTGGGTCGCACGGCGCGCCGGGGCGGCGGTCACCGCGTCGAACGTCGCGTCCGGCACGCCGAAGGCGCGTGCGGCGGCGGCGAGCCAGGCGGTCGTGCCCTCGACGCCGAGCGGG
>NZ_BANB01000039.1 GCF_000964365.1 Acidisphaera rubrifaciens HS-AP3
CCGGCGTCGGCCCCACCGTCATCGCCGCGAGCGCGAGGCACAGGGCGGCCGCCGGGGCGGCCGCCGGTGTCGCCGCGCTAGGCCGGGTGCCCATCCGGGTCTTGGTCGGTCTTTTCATGTTGGTCCCTCCGGTGCACGAGGCTGAAGACGACCGGCACGAAGAACAGCGTCGAGACGGTCGCGAACAGCAACCCGCCGATGACGGCGCGGCCGAGCGGCGCGTTCTGCGCGCCCCCCGCGCCGAGGCCGAGCGACATCGGTCCCATGCCGATGATCATCGCCGTCGCGGTCATGATCACCGGCCGCAGCCGCCCCTGACCGGCCTTCAGCGCGGCGGTGACGGCATCGCGGCCGGCGGCCAGCTCCTCGCGCGCGAAGCTGATGACCAGCACGCTGTTCGCGGTGGCGATGCCCATGCACATGATCGTGCCCGTCAGCGCGGGCACCGAGATCGGGGTGAAGGTGATGAACAGTGCCCACACGATGCCGGCCAGCGCCGCCGGCAGCGCGGTGACGATGACGAAGGGATCGAGCCAGGACTGGAAGTTGATGACGATCAGCAGATAGACCAGCAGGATGGCGGCACCGATGCCGGGAAACAGCAGGGAGTAGGCGGTCTCCATCGTCTCCACCTGCCCGCGCACGGCGACGGAGCTGCCCTGTGGCTTCTGCTTGGCGGTCTGTTTGAGGATGTCCTGGATGTCGTCGTTGATCGAGCCGAGGTCGCGGCCGCTGTAGGTGGCATAGATGTCGACCACCGGCTGCACGTTGTAGTGCGACACGATGGCGTCCGCCGGGCCGCGTTCGAAGGTGGCGAGCGCGCCGAGGATCTGCTTGTCGGCGCCGCCCTGTCCGGTGATCGGGATGTTGGTCAGGTCCGACAGGGAGTCGACGCGGTACTGCGGTGTCTGGGCGATGAGCGGGTAGGACACCCCGGATTTCACGTCGAGCCAGAAGTTCGGCTTCACCTGGAAGCTGCCCGAGAGCACCGAGAGCAGGCTGTCGGCCACGTTGCTTTGCGTCAGGCCGACCTGCTGCGCCAGGGTGCGGTCGACCGCCACGTTGATCTCCGGGTAGTCGAAGCGCTGCTGCAGCCGGGCATCGACGACGCCGGCCACATGCTTGAGCCGATGCAGCAGCTTGACGGCATAGGCGTGGTCCGCCGCCTCGTCGCTGCCGCTGATCTGCAGGTCGATCGAGGAGGGGGTGCCGAAGTTCAGGATCTGCGAGGTGATGTCGGCCGGCAGGAACGCGAACGTGGTGCCGGGGAAGTCGCGCGGGAGCACGTGGCGCAGCGTCCGGATGTAGCCGAGCGTGGAGCCGTGGCTCGGCCCCATGGTGACGATGATGTCGGCGTCCTGCGGTCCGATCGTGCCGGTGTTGGAATAGGCCATGTTGAGGCCGCTATACGGCAGGTCGATGTTGTCGGTGATCGTCTTGATGTTCTTGGGCTGAATGATCTGACGGATCTTCTGTTCGATCTCGTCGCAGAGGCGGGCGGTGTCCTCGATGCGGGTGCCGCTGTGGGCGCGGATATGCAGCGCGATGCTGTCGCCGTAGACATGCGGGAAGAAGTCGCGCCCCAGCCACGGTTCCAGCACGGCGATGGACGCGAGGCTGAAGGCCAGGAACGCGCCGACGAAGATCCAGGGACGGCCCAGCGCGCCCTCCAGCAACCGGCTATGCGCCTCGCCCAGACGCTTGAACCCGCGTTCGAACCATTGCTGGAAGCGGGTGAGGGGGGTGACGAGGCGACGATACAGGCTGCGACGGCGCGGCGGCCCGGCATCGCCGTCCTTTTCCTCCTTCTCCGTCAGCAGATACATCGCGGCCGTCGGCACGAGGGTGCGCGACAAGACGTAGGAGGCGAGCAGCGCGAGGATCACCGCCAGCGCGAGCGGGGTGAACAGGTAGTAGGACACGCCGCTGAGGATGAACATCGGCACGAAGACGATGCAGATCGATAGGGTAGAGACCAGCGCCGGGAGGGCGATTTCCTTGCCCGCCGCCAGGATGGCGTCGCGCAGATTCTTGCCTTCCTCCAGGTGGACGCTGATGTTCTCGATCATCACGGTGGTGTCGTCGACCAGGATGCCGACCGCCAGCGCCAGCCCGCCCGCCGTCATCGTGTTGAGGCTGTCGCCCATACCCCACAGCACGCAGATCGACACCAGGATGGCCAGCGGGATGGAAACCGCGACGATCACGGTCGGGCGCCAGCTGCCGAGGAAGAGCAGCATGAGCAGCGCGGTCAGGCTGGCGGCGATCGTGCCCTCGCTGACCACGCCGTCGATCGCGGCCTTCACGAAGCCGGACTGGTCGCCGACGACGCTGATGTTGAGCCCCTTCGGCATCCCTTCCTTAAGCCGCGGGATGCGCGACTTCACGCCCGAGGTGATCGACAAGGTCGACGCCGTGCCGATCTTGTAGACGGGCAGCAGCACCGCGCGGTCACCGTTGTCGCGCACCAGATTTGTCTGTGGCGGCGCGCCGTTGTGGACGAAGGCCACGTCGCGCATGTAGATGACGGTACCGTTGACCCGCTTGACCGGCAGGTCGTTGATCTTGTCGATTTCGGTCGGACTCGCGTTCAGCGCGACGTAGTCCTCGTAGGGACCGATCTTCTCGGTCCCGGCGGGTATCACCAGATTCTGATGCTCGAGCGCGGTGACGACCTCGGATGCCGAGACATTGTTGGCCTGCATCGCGGTCAGGTTCAGATCGGCCATGATAGACCGGTTCAGACCGCCGTACGGGGACGGGATCGATGCGCCGGCCACGCTCGCGAGCTGCGGGCGGATGAAGTTCTGCGCGAGGTCGAACAGCTTGACCTGCGGGACATGGCCCGACAGCGCGAGCTGGATCACCGGCACGGTATCGGCGCTGTAGCTGAGCACGAAGGGCGGCGTGATGCCGGGCGGCAGCAGCTTCAGGACGGTCTGCGCGACCGCCGTCGTCTGCGCCAGCGCGGTGCTGATGTCGACGCCGGACTGGAAGTAGATCTTGATGATGCCGTAGCCGTCGAGCGACTGGCTCTCGATCGTCTTGACGTTGTTCACCTGTGTGGTGAGCGTCCGTTCGAAGTAATAGACGATGCGGCCCGACATGTCGGCCGGCAGCATCCCCGAATAGGTGAACACCACCGCGACGATGGGGATGTTGATGTTGGGAAAGATGTCGCGCGGTATTTCGATCACCGCCATGACGCCGAACAGCACGATGCAGATCACCATCACGAAGATGGTGTAGGCCTTGTCCAGCGCGACGCGGACGATCCACATGCCCTTACTGGCCCGGCTGCGGCATGTCGGCGGCGCCCCCGTTCGGCGGGGCGGGGTGGTGTCCGGCAACCCGCACCTGCTCGCCGGAGGCGAGGCTGTCCGGCGGGCTGTCGATCACCTCGTCCTTTGGGCCGATGCCGCTGGTGATTTCGACCTCGGTGCCGGTGTCGCGGCCGATGCGTATCTGCCGCAGGGCGACGCGGCCGTTGACAACGGTTGCCACTTGCATGCCGTGCTGCTGGAAGATCAGCGCGCTGGTCGGCAGGATCAGCGTGTGCGGATCGCTCCGCAGCTCGAACTCGACCGTCGCGTAGCTGCCCGGCGAGAGGGCGCCATCGGGGTTCGGGGCTTCCAGCTCCACGAGCATGGTGCGGGAGGTCAGGGCGATCTGATGCGCCGCGGTGATGACGCGCGCCGCGAAGACCCGATCGGGATAGTCGGGCAGACGCAGCCGCGCCTGCATGCCCACGTGGATCTGTGCCGTGTAGGATTGCGGCACCCGGACATAGACGCGCATCGCATGGATGTCGGCGACCGCGAAGAGTTCCGGGTCGGAGACGCCGTTCGCCCGGATCAGCGCGCCGACATCGGTCCGGCGGACCGTCACCACGCCGTCGAACGGTGCGATCAGCCGCTTGAAGGCCTCAAGCGCGTGCAGCCGGTCGACATCGGCCTGCGCCGCCGCGACGGCGGCGCGCTTGACCGCTTCGTCGCTGGTGGCGACATCGGTGCTCTGGCGGGAGACGGCGTTGGTGACGAGCAGATGCTGCCAGCGCGCCGCGGTGACCTCCGCTAGCTTTTCGTTGGCGACCGCCTCGCCCAGCGCCGCCTGCGCCTGACGAAGCTGCTGGTCGAGTTCCGGCGTGTCGATCACGGCCAGCAGGTCGCCGGCCTTCACCACGGCGCCGATATCCTTGTACCACATCCGCAGATAGCCGCTGACCTGGGCATAGATCGGCGCCTCGTACCAGGCCTGCACGTCGCCTGGCAGGCGCAGCACGGATTGCGGCGCGGTATGCCGCGGGGTGATCACGTCCACGGACGGCGTCGCGTCCTCGTCAGTCGCCTTGGCCAGCGCACTCTCGTTATGTGTTCTGATCAGGATGCCGCCGACGACGAGCGTTATCACGATGATCGCGGCCACGGCCGCGATGATCCAGCGGCGGCGACCCGTTCGCTTTTTCTGCGTATCAGCGGGCATGCGGGGTGAGGGCACCAGGGAAAGCGTGGATGCACGTTGGAGCGTGGCCGCGCGCGGCTAGTTGCGCGCCCCGTCTGCACATTGTCGTGCATAGCCGGATGATGTCATTCACGTAACGCGGGCGCGTCAGGCGCGAGAGCGGCGGGCGTCATCAACTTGCAGCGACGGGCGAACGGCGCCGGGCGGCGTCGCGTTATCGCGTCGGGTGGCCAGGGGACACGTTTTGCCAGTTCGTCGCGTCTCAAGACCGGTCACGCGGCTGCTGTGGCCCGGGCTATGCCCGATGGCGCTGTGCCTCATGCTGGGCGGTTGCGGCGTGCTGCATCGTGGGTTCCTGTCGCCGGCCGGGCCGGTCGCCGCCGCCACGCGCGACGAGTTCCTGTGGATCTGCCTGGTCATGCTGTTCGTGATCGGGCCCGTGGTCATCCTGGCGCCGCTGATGGCGTGGTACTATCGCCTCGCCAACACCCGTCGCGTCTATCGCCCGCAATGGGGATTCAGCTGGCCGCTGGAGGGGCTGATCTGGATACCGCCCTCGCTGATCGTCGTCGGGCTTGCGGTATATCTGTGGCGGGATACGCACCGGCTGGACCCGTACCGGCCGCTGCCCGGGCAGGCGATCGAGATCCAGGCGGTGGCGCTCGACTGGAAATGGCTGTTCATCTACCCGACGGAGGGGGTCGCGACGGTCAACCGCCTCGTCATCCCCGCCGGTCGGCCGGTGCATCTCAGCCTGACCAGCGGCACGGTGATGCAGTCCATCCTGATGCCGCGCCTGGTCGGCCAGATCTACGCGATGGCGGGGATGCGGACGCAGCTCAATTTTGAGGCCGACGCGCCGGGCACCTTCCTGGGCGAGAACGTGCAGTTCAACGGGCCGGGCTTTCAGGATCAGCGGTTCGAGGTCGCGGCCCTGGGTGCGCAGGCATTCGGGCAATGGCTGACGGCGATCAGGGCGCGGCCGGAGCGGCTTGACGCAGCGGCATATGCGACCCTGGCGCGCAGGTCCACGCTGTCGCATCCGCTCGCCTTCGGCGCGGTCGCGCCGGGGCTGTTCGGGCGCATCATCGCGGAGACCGTGCGCGACGGCGCGCACGAGGGACACGCGCTCGCGGCCAGGGGGATGGGGCAGCCATGAACGGGCCGGACATCTGGCACATCCTGCTCGGCAACCTTGGCTGGGGCGCGCTGCCGTTCGTGCGCGCCTGGCGCGACCCGAGCGTGAGCGAACTGATCGGCGCCGCCGCCGGGTCCGTCGTCGTCATCGGTGCCGTCGCGGTGCTGGCGCTGCTCACCTGGGCGAAGGCGTGGCGCTATCTGTGGACCGAGTGGGCGACGAGCCTCGATCACAAGAAGATCGGCATCATGTACATCGCCCTCGCTGGGGTGATGCTGACGCGCGCCCTGATCGAGGCGGTGCTGATCCGCACGCAGCAGGCGACGGCCATCAATGCGCCGGGCCTGGTCGAGCCGGGCCATTTCGCCCAGCTGTTCACCACCCACGGCAGCATCATGATCTTCTTCATGGCGATGCCGTTCCTGACCGGGCTGATCAACTACGTCGTGCCGTTGCAGATCGGCGCGCGCGACATGGCGTTTCCCTACCTCAATTCCGTGGGCCTGTGGCTGACGGTGGGGGGTGCCGCGCTGATGATGGTGTCACTGGTGATCGGCGCCTTCTCCACGGGCGGATGGAGCGGCTATCCGCCCTATACCGAGCTGGCGTTCAACCCCGGGGTGGGGCCGGACTACTGGATATGGGCGGTGACGCTGTCCTCGGTCGGCAGTACCACGGCGGGTATCAACATCGCCTGCACGATCTACAAGATGCGCGCGCCGGGCATGGGCTGGATGCGCATGCCGATGTTCTGCTGGACCTCGCTGTGCACGGCGATCATGATGATTTTCGCGATGCCGCCGCTGACGGTGGCGACGCTGCTGCTGGCCGCGGACCGCTATGCCGGGATGCATTTCTTCACCAACGGCCACGGCGGCGACATGATGAACTATGTCAACCTGTTCTGGCTGTTCGGCCATCCCGAGGTCTACATCCTGATCCTGCCGGCCTTCGGCGTGTACTCGGAGGTGGTTTCGGCCTTCTCGTCGAAGGAGCTGTACGGCTACACCTCGCTGGTGATCGCGACGGCGGCGATCGCGGTGCTGTCCTTCACCGTCTGGCTGCATCATTTCTTCACGATGGGCCAGAGTGCCGACGTCAACGCGGCGTTCGGCATTGCCACCATGGCGATCGGCGTGCCGACCGGGGTGAAGATCTACGACTGGATTTGGACCATGTTTCGTGGCCGCGTGCGGCTCACGCCGCCGATGCTGCTGTCCATCGCGTTCATGGTGACCTTCACGCTCGGCGGCTTTACTGGCATCATCCTGGCGACGCCGCCGCTCGATTACGTGCTGCACAACACGCTGTTTCTGGTCGCGCATTTCCACAACATGCTGATCGGCGGGCTGCTGTATGGGTTGATCGCCGGCTACATGTACTGGTTTCCCAAGGCATTCGGCTTCCGCCTCAACGAGCGGTGGGGGCGTATTTCCGTCGTCTGCTGGGTGGCGGGGTTCTATCTCGCTTTCATGCCGCTGTACGTGCTTGGTGCCGCCGGCATGGCGCGGCGGACGCAGGAGGTTTTCGACCCCGCGTTCCGGCCGTGGCTGCTGATCGCCCTGTGCGGCGCGGCAACCCTGTTCGCCGGCCTGATCTCGCTGTTCGTGCAGCTATATGTCAGCATCCGCGACCGCCACGCCAACCGCGTGCCCGTGGGCGATCCGTGGGATGCGCGCGGCCTGGAATGGTCGGTCGCAGCGCCGCCGCCGGAGTGGAACTTCGCGTCGATCCCGCATGTCGGCCGGCTGGACGCCTTTTACTGGCGCAAGCGCAACGAGGGTGCCTATCACCCCGCGGACCATTATCACGACATCGAACTGCCGAAGGAGTCCGCCTGTGGCGTGATCATCGGCGTCGCCGCGGCGGCGTGCGGTTTCGGTCTGGTGTGGCACATCTGGTGGATGGCGGCGCTGTCCCTTTTCGTCATCTTCGTCACGACCATCGCGCGTTCGTTCATGCGCGACGTGACGAAGATCATCCCGGCCGAGACGGTCGAGGCATTCGATCGAGAATGGCTGGCGCAGGCGCGGGCAGCGCACCCCGTGCCGCGGCAGCTTGAGCAATCCGAGATCAACGAAGGGCTCGCCGAATGGATCGCGTAGCCCCCCCGCTGCGTCATCCCGGGCTGAACCTCGCCGACGATCCGCGCGACACGCGCCGCCGGTTCGAAAGCGACGTGTTCGGCTTCTGGATTTTTCTTATGAGCGACGCGGTGCTGTTCGCGCTGCTGTTCGCCATCTACGGCACGATGCTGCGCGGCACGGCGGGGGCGCCGGGGCCGGCGGACGTGTTCAAGATCGGACCGGCGTTCATAGAGACGCTGTTGCTGCTGACTTCCTCGACCACGTTCGGCATGGCGTCGATCGCGCTGAAGCGGGACGCCGGGGCGGGGGCGTTGGTGGGATGGCTGATCGTGACCCTCGGGCTCGGCCTCGCGTTCCTCGGCATGGAGGCGCATGATTTCGTCACCATGGCGGCGGCGGGCGCGACGCCCGAACGAAGCGGGTTCCTGTCCGCGTTCTTCGTGCTGGTCGGGATGCACGGGCTGCATGTCACGATCGGCTCCATCTGGCTGTGCGTGATGCTCCTGCAACTGGCGACCATCGGGCGCGACCGGGGGGTGAAGCTGAACCTGCTGCGGCTCGGCCTGTTCTGGCATTTCCTCGACGTGATCTGGATCGCGATTTTCTCGGTGGTCTATCTGCAGGGGTTGATCCGATGACGCCGCGCGCGATCGAACGTCGCGAGACGTTGACCTATGTGGTCGGCTACGCGCTTGCCCTGTTGCTGACCGTCGCCGCGTTCGGGCTGGTGTATCTGCATTTGCTCGACGGGCGGGCGGCCTTCTACGCCGTGCTTGGCCTTGGGCTCGCGCAGATGATCGTGCATTTCCGGTGCTTCCTGCATATCGACCTGCAGCGATCCGCGCGGGCGGATTTGCAGCTGATCCTGTTTTCCAGCCTGATCGTGGCGCTGATGGTCGGCGGGACGTTGGTCGTCCTGTTCAACCTGCGCACGCGGATGATGTAGGGATGCGCAGGGTGGGCCATCCGCGCGTTCCGGCACGGCGGGCGGGCGCGTGAGCACGGCGCAGGTCGTGATCCTGGTCGTGCGCTATGGCCTGGTCGTGCTGTTCTTTCCGGCGAGCGCGCTGGACAAGCTTCTCAATTTCCGGGGCGCGGTCACGCAGGCGCGGCAGGTGTTCAGCGCGCAGCCGGTCGCCGTCGCGCTGATCGTGATCGGTCTGGGGGTGGAGATCGTGATGCCGCTCGGCATTCTGACCGGCGTCGCCGACCGGTTCGCCGCCTTCGTGCTGGCGGGGTATTGCGCCGTCACCGCGATCCTGTTCAAGCGGTTCTGGGAGCCCGGCGATTTCTGGGCGGCGGGCGAGAGCAAGGCGCGCGACCTGTTCTGGGACTTCCTGAAGAACTTCTCCCTCGCCTCGGGCTTTCTGTTGATCGTGGTGGGGCTGGACGGGCAGGCGTGGCACGGCTTCCTCGTCGATCCGCTTGCGTCCTCCCACCCCTATGCCGCGCATGCGGCGGCACCGTGAGTGCGGGAGAGACGGTCATGCAGGCATCCAACGACGGCGCGCCGAAGCCGAGCGTTCCGTTCTGGCATCTGTGGACGGACGCGGCGGGGATCAGCCACCAGACACCGTGCACGCTGGACGACTTCGAGCTAAAGGGCGTCGGCGGTGCCGCGCCGCAATGGAACAACCGGCACGGAACCCACCCCTCGACGGTCGTGGTCACGGTGCAGCCGGTGGGCTGGGTCGGCGAGTGGCACGAGAACCCGGCGCCGCAATGGATCGTCGTGCTGTCCGGACGGTGGTTCATCGAGAGCATGGACGGCACGCGCATCGAGCAGGGGCCGGGCGAGGTGTCGTTCGGCGAGGATCAGGGCTGCGTCGCGACGGACGGGAAGAAGGGCCACCGGTCCGGCACGATCGGCGACGCGCCGGCGGTGCTGATGACCGTGCAGGTGCACGTCCCGCCGCGCCGGACGCCGTGCCATGCCATCTGATGCCGCAGGGCCGGCGCAGCGCCTGTCGGCCATCGCCGGCTTCCGGCTGGTGACGGCGGACCTGCCGCGCCTGTCGCGCTTCTACCGCGACGTGCTGGGGTGCGTGGCGGAGGGGCCGGAACAGGCGATCGACGACGCGGCGATGCGGCAGCTGGGGTTGCACGGGACCGGGCGGCGGCAGACGTTGCGGCTGGGGCGGCACGCGGTGTCGATCGACCAGTATGACCCGCCCGGACGGCCCTATCCGCCGGACGTCGATGCGGCGTCGCTTGCGTTCCAGCATCTGGCGCTGGTGGTGGACGACATCGCGTCCGCGTATCGGCGCGTGCAGGCGGCAACCGCGATTTCGGTGGGTGGCCCACAGCATCTGCCCGCGTCGTCGGGCGGCGTTCACGCGTACAAGTTCCGCGATCCGGACGGGCATCCGCTGGAGCTGCTGCAATTCCCGGCCGACGCGCCGGCGTGGCAGGGCGGGGGGGACGGCGCGGCCTTGATCGCACGCGGCATCGACCATTCCGCCATCAGCGTCGGCGATGCCGACGCGAGTACGACGTTCTATCGCGCGCTCGGGCTGATTCCGGGCGCGCGGACGCTCAACACGGGCCCGGCGCAGGACGCGCTGGACGGGCTGCGCGACGCGCGGGTGGTGGTGGCGCCGATGCGCCCGGAAGCGCCGACGCCGCATCTGGAACTGCTCGCCTATCGGGTGCCGCGCGGCGCGGCGGATGCGGCGCGGCGGGCGGACGACGTGGCCGCGACGCGCATCGTGTGGCGCGGAGCGCGGAGCGACATGCTGCGCGATCCGGACGGGCATTTGCACGAGGTCGCGGGTCCGGCGCGGACGGGACTTCCGTGACGGCGGCGGCGGCGCT
>NZ_BANB01000038.1 GCF_000964365.1 Acidisphaera rubrifaciens HS-AP3
GCTCGCCAATCCGTCGCCCCCGGCCGGCGGGACGCTGCAACTCGCACCCGCGTCCGGGGGAGCGTTGGCGGCCGGGACGGCGGGCGGCGCCATCTCGCTGCGCCCGAGCGGCGCGGCGCGCGCCCTCGCGGGGCCGGCCGACATCATGCCGGGCACCGGGCAGTTCATCGACCCCGCGCGCCTCGAAACGCCGGGACCGCACGTCACGCTCACCGGCAACGACGTGACGCTCGACTTCACCAACGCCGACGTGCGCGACGTGCTGAAAAGCGTGCTCGGCGACCTGCTGAAGCTGTCCTACAGCGTCGATCCGGCGGTGCAGGGGACGGTGACGCTGCAGACCGGCGCGCCGATCCCGCGCGCCTCGCTGCTCGACGTGCTCAATACCGCTCTCGGACTGAGCGGCGTCGCGCTGGTCGATCGCGGCGGCATCTACCTCGCCGTGCCGATCGCCAACGCCGCGCGCCAGGCGCCGCTGGCCACCGGCGGCGGCTTCGTCACCCGCATCGTGCCGCTGCAATACGTCACGGCATCCGACCTCCAGCAGGTGCTGGAACCGCTGGTGCCGACCGGTGCGACGGTCAAGGCGGACGCGGCGCGCAACATCCTCATCGTCTCCGGCGCGGCGCGCGATGTCGGCGGCATCATGGCCAATATCGCGGCGTTCGACGTGGACTATCTGCGCGGCATGTCCTTCGCGCTGCTGCCGCTGACCAACGGCCGGGCGCGCAACGTCGCGAGCGACGTGACCAACATGCTCAAGGCCTCGGGCCGCTCGCTGCCCGACATCGTCAAGGTGCTGCCGATCGACCGCATGAACGCGGTCCTCGTCGTCTCGTCGCAGCCCGCCTATCTCGACCGCGTGCGCGGCTGGGTGCAGCGCTTCGACCGCGGCGAGGGCGGGTCCGACCAGCAGCTGTTCGTCTATCGCGTGCAGAACGGCCGGGCGGCGGATCTTGCCCGGGTGCTGCGCCACGCCCTCGGCATCGACATCACCGACGTCGCGGCCGCGACACAGGAAGCGGCCGCGGCGGCGGCGCTGCAGAACGCGACGCAGCCCGGCTTCGGCGCGGCCGGCGGCCTCGGCACCATCCAGGGCGCGCTCGCGGGCGCGCCCGC
>NZ_BANB01000037.1 GCF_000964365.1 Acidisphaera rubrifaciens HS-AP3
TGTCGCGCCCGTCGCTGGCCAACCTGCTGCTCGCGGACCTGCCGGCCACGTCGCGCGGCCCGCTGCTTGACGGGCGGGCACGACGGCGCACGGCGGAGGCGCTGGCCCGCCGGCTGGGGTTCAACCCGGCGCGGCTCGATACGGAGGCGGTCAACCTGTCGGGCGGCAACCAGCAGAAGCTGGTGCTCGGCAAATGGCTCAACCGGCAGCCGCGCGTGCTGCTGCTCGACGAGCCGACGCGCGGCATCGACCTCGGCGCCAAGCAGGAGATTTTCCAGACCATCCGCCGCCTGACCGACGAGGGCATGGGCGTGATCCTCGTCTCGTCGGACTTGGAGGAGGTGGTGGAGCACGCCGACCGCGTCGTGGTGATGGCGCGCGGACGACAGATCGCGTTGCTGGACGGGACGGAGACGAGCGTGGAGCGCATCCTCAACCTGATCTTCGCGGTCGAGGGCCGACCGACGGACCAACCTCTCGCGGGAGCCGCCTGATGAGCGCCGCCACCACGAGCCTGCCGGCCGCCGAGGCCGGGCCCGCGCCGGCCAGCCGGCTGCCGGGGCTGATACGTGTCTACGGCATCATCCTGACGCTGGTGCTCCTGCTGGTCGTGGTCACGATCGGCAACCCGGCGTTCCTGTCGCCGCACAACATCTTCAACATGCTGTCGGAATGGGCGCCGGCCGGGATCATGGCCGTGGGCATGACCTTCGTCATCCTGACCGGCGGCTTCGACCTGTCGATCGCGTCGGGCTATTCGCTCGCCGCCGTCGTCGCCGCCTATGTCGGGCAGGGGCATCCGCCCGCCGTCGCCTTCGCCGCCGCGATCACCGTGGGCCTCGCCTTCGGGCTGTGCAACGGGCTGCTGGTCGCCGTCGTGCGCATCAACCCGTTCATCACGACGGTCGGCAGCGGCTTCATCATCAACGGTATCTCGCTGGTGCTGACGCAGAACGCGGCGTTCATGGTCAACAACGACGCATTCGGCACGCTCGGCGCCGGGCGGTTTCACGGCGTGCCTTATTCGGGGATGCTGCTGATCGCCTTCCTGCTGGTATTCGGGTTCATCCTCGCGCGGACGATCTATGGCGAGGCGATCTATGCGGTCGGCGGCAATTACGAGGCGAGCCGGCTGTCGGGCATCCGCGTCCGTCTCGTCGTCGCCAGCACCTATGTCCTGCTCGGCGGCTGCGTCGGCCTCGCCGGCTGCATCGCCGCGTCGCAGCTGAGTTCGGCGCAGGCGAACCTCGATCCGGGCATCATCTTCGATGTGCTGACGATCGTGGTGGTCGGCGGCACGTCGCTGTCGGGCGGCGTGGGCGCGATGTGGCGCACGGCCGTCGGGCTCGGCATCATCGCCACGATCTCCAACGGCTTCGTGCTGCTGGATATCAGCCCGTACTACCAGTCGATCATCAAGGGCGCGATCATCGTCTCCGCCCTCGCGCTCGATACCGGGCTGACGCGCCTCGTGCGCGCGAAATGACGTCAACGAAAGGAAACGAGGGATGAGCACCAGCGGCTTCACCCTGCCGGAAGCAACGATCGACGCGATCCACGCGGCCTATCGCAGCGGCACGCTGACATGCGAGGCGCTGGTCCGGGCCTATCTCGACCGCATCGCGGCCTATGACCAGCAGGGACCGGCGCTGAACGCCTTCGCCGCCCTCAATCCCGAGGCGCTGGCGCAGGCACGGGCGCTGGATGCCGCGTTCGCCCGCGACGGACGCTTCGTCGGGCCGCTGCACGGCATTCCGGTCGCGGTGAAGGATCAGGCCGAGACGGCGGGCATCCCGACCTGCTTCGGCTCGGTCGCGCTGAAGGGCTATGTGCCCACCGAGGATTCGACCGTCGCGGCCAAGCTGAAGGCCGCCGGCGCGATCATCATCGGCAAGACCACCTTGCCGGATTTCGCGACGTCCTGGTTCGGCTATGCCTCCGCCACCGGCGAGACGAAGAACCCGTACGATCTCGCCCGCGATCCCGGCGGCTCGTCCGCGGGGACGGGCGCCGCGATCGCGGCCAATCTCGCGACCGTCGGCATCGGCGAGGACACCGGCGGGTCGATCCGCCTGCCGTCGAGCTTCTGCAACCTCGTCGGCGTGCGGGTGACGCCGGGGCTGATCAGCCGCAACGGCCTGTCGCCGCTGGTCGTGTTCCAGGACACCGCCGGGCCGATGGCGCGCACGGTGCGCGACGCGGCGCTGCTGCTCGATGCGGTCGTCGGCTTCGACCCGAAGGACCCGTACACGACGGCGCACACGATCGCCGGCCATAAGGGCAGCTATGCCGATGCGTGCGACGCGGGCGCCCTGTCGGGCGCGCGCATCGGCGTGCTGAAGGAGGCGTTCGGCAGCGACGACGATCCGGACTGCGCGCAGGTCAACGCCGTGGTGCGCGGCGCGATCGGCGCGATGGAGGCGGCGGGGGCGACGATCGTGGAGATCAGCCTGCCCAACCTGATGGAGTACGTGGTGGAGACGTCGCTCTACATCACGCACTCGCGCCACGACATCAACGCCTTCCTCGCCGCGCGGCCGCAGCTTGCGTATCACTCGCTCGACGACATCGTGCGCGACGGGAAGTACCACCCGAAGCTCGATCTGATCGACGACATCATGACCGGGCCGGCGCAGCCGGAGGACGATCCGCAGTATTACCGCAAGCTCGCGGCGCGCGAGGCGTTCCAGCGGGCCGTGGTCATGCTGGTGGCCGCCAACGGCCTCGACGGGGTGTGCTTCCCGTGTTCGCAGGTGCTGCCGCCCACGCGCAAGGAGCTGAACGACGGCCGCTGGACGGTGCTCGGCTTCCCGACCAACACGCTGATCGCGGCGCAGACCTGGATGCCCTCGATCTGCGTGCCCGCCGGGTTCACGCCGGACGGCATCCCGGTGGGCATGGAGATCATCGTCCCGCCCTATCACGAGCCCGATCTGTTCCGCCTCGGCTATGCGTTCGAGCAGGTGGCACCGCACCGACGCCCGCCCGCGAGCACGCCGGCGCTGTAACGGGCGCCGTACGTCAAACGGCCCGCGGATCGGGGGAGCCGCGGGCCGTTCATGTCCTGACGTGGCCTCGACGAACGCCGGGCCGCCTCGGGGGGTGAGTTCAGCGGGCCGTCGTCAAACGGCTCGATGCCTCGTTCAGGACAACGCGCCCGGCCTCCACCGACAGCGCGCGCATGGGCACGGTCGTCAGATAGTTGCCGGGAGTATCGAAGGCGCCGATCCAGAGAATGGCGCGGCGCCCCTGCATGCCTTGCCAGCTGCCGATCTCCGTGCCGTTCTGGTCATAGACGAAGGAGCCGACGTCGCTGCGCGTGGCCGGGCCGTCGGTGACCGAACTGGCGAAGGCCGCACCCGCGCCGAAGGCCAGAAAGGCCGCCGCGGTCGCCGTCGCGGCGGCAAGGGTCGGTGTTCGTGATTGGGTCTTGCGGAACATCTCGAAGGTCCTCCACTGACACGTGAGGGTCCGTTTCGCGGCGTCTGCGCCGTTTGCGTCCCGAAGTTACAGGGTGAGACTGGCGTGGTTCCGGTGCCCTCGGCAGGCGGTTCCGCCGCACAAGTCTCATGTTCGAAGTGGGGCAAATCACGTGGAACCAGACCACACGTCTTCTTGTATGGCCGATGTTTCAGGCCGCGATCACCCGGCCGCCATCGCTGTGCCGATCGACCGGCGGCGGCTGCTGGGCGCGGTCGCGGCCGCACCGTTGCTGGTGGGGGCGGCTCCCGACGAGGCGCCCGCGCGGGCCGTGGGCGAGGCGTTCGCCCGCACGCTGAGCGCCCACGACCTCGCCGCCTTCGCCGCCCTGTTCGCGCCCGACTACGTCAATCATCAGCGCAGCGCCGCGGCGCGGCCACCCTTGCCGGGCATGAGCGGCAGGGCGATCGTCGTGGCGCTGTTCGCCGACCGGCTGCGCGCGCTGCCCGACCTGACGGTCACGGTGGAGCATCTGCTGCCCGGCGCGGACGGGGTGGCGGCCAGCTATGTGTATGAGGGCACGCAGCGCGGCGCCTATCTGGGGCAGCCCGCCACCGGGCGGCGGCTGCGTTTCACGTCCTGCGACATCTTCCGCCTGCGCGGGGGCCTGATTGTCGAGCACTGGGGCATGTCGGACACCGCCGGGGCGCTGGCGCAGATGCGGGCCGGATGACCGGCGGAAGCCGCCCGAACGCCACGGCATGCGACAAAGGTTTATTTTCTACGCAAATCTGTGCAATATCGGTTGCACCATGGCCGGACATACCGTATACAAAACTAGTCGCGGGACCGTTATCGATACCGGCCGCCGCAACCATGTCAGCGGGGCCGTTGGTCGATGTGCGAGTTCGAGACGACGTTGCGGGAGCTGGACGCGGAGTGGCATGTCGAGAGCGGCCTGGTCTCGGCATGCATTCCGCAGGCGCGCGGCGGTGAGGTGAGGCTGTCGATCGAGCGGCTGGACGGTGGCGGCTGGGACTGGGTCGTCTGGCGGGTCGGCGCCCCGGCCGGCGACCCGTCATCGGGCGGTGTCTGGAGCGGCGTCGCGCCGCATCGCTGCGACGCCCTGCTGGCGGTGCAGGCCATCGCGCGGCGCATCCGGCTCGCGCCACACCAGAATCCTACGAGCACCACGGCCGGGGGCGGGGTGGCAGCCGCCCAACGCCGGGTCGCCTGACGCACGGCGCGACGGCGACCGCCGTCGGAGCCGCCGTTACTGGTCGCGCCAGGTGCGGCGGTCG
>NZ_BANB01000036.1 GCF_000964365.1 Acidisphaera rubrifaciens HS-AP3
CGGATCAGCCGCGAGACATGCAGGCCGAGATGCGCCAGCACGCGGCGGACCTCGCGGTTCTTGCCCTCGCGCAGCGACAGCGACAGCCACGAATTGTCCCCGCGCACGCTGTCCAGCCCCGCCTCGATCGGGCCGTAGCGGACGCCGTCCACCGTCACGCCCTTGGCCAGCGCGGCCAGGGCCGCCGGGTCCGGCCGGCCGTTAACCCGCGCGCGATAGCGGCGCAGCCAGCCGGTGGACGGCAGCTCCAGCCGCCGCGCCAGCGCGCCGTCGTTGGTGAGCAGCAGCAACCCCTCGCTGGTCAGGTCGAGCCGCCCGATGCTGACTACGCGCGGCATGCCGGGGGGCAGGCGTTCGAACACGGTCTGGCGTCCTTCCGGGTCGCGGTGGGTCGTCACCAGCCCGTCGGGCTTGTGGTAGCGCCACAGCCGGGTGCGTTCCGGCGCGCCGATCACCGCGCCGTCCACCTGCACGATGTCGCCGGGTTCCACGAAGGTCGCGGGATGGGTGACGACGGCGTTGTTCAGCCGCACCCGCCCCTCGGTCAGCATGCGCTCCGCATCGCGCCGGCTGGCGACGCCCGCGCGGGCGAGCCATTTGGCGATGCGGTCGCCACGCGCCGGTGTCTCGTCCGTCATGCGAGGCGCACCGGCAGCGCGAGGAAGCCGCGGAAGCGCGCGCGGCCGCCGCGCACCGGATCGCCGGCGGCGGCATAGCCGGGGAAGCGGGCGAGGAAGCGGGCGATGGCAATGCGTCCCTCCAGCCGCGCGAGGCTCATGCCGGCGCATTGATGCGCGCCGGTCGCGAAGGCGAGGTGACGGTTCGGCGTGCGCGCCACGTCCAGCCGTTCCGGGTCGGGGAACTGCGCCGGGTCGCGGTTGGCGGCGCCGATGCACAGATGGATGCGGGTGCCGGCGGGGACGGCGACGCCGCCGATATCCGTGTCGCGCGTCGCCGCCCGGTTGCCGAGCTGGTTGCTGCTCTCGTAGCGGAGGAACTCCTCCACCGCCGTGCGCGCGAGGTCGGGCGTCGCGGCGAGGCGGCGTTTTTCGTCCGGCCAGTCCAGCAGGGCGGCCAGCCCGTTGCCGATCAGGTTGGTGGTCGTCTCGTGGCCGGCGTTGAGCAGGAAGATGCAGTTGTGCAGCAGCTCCGCCTCCGACAGCCGCTCGCCGTCCGCCTCGCCCTGGATCAGCCGTGTCAGCACGTCCTGCGCCGGGTCGCCGGGGGCGGCGCGGCGGCGGGCGACGAGGGTGCGCAGATAGGCGAGGAAATCCGTCACCGCCGCGTCGCCGCGCGCCCGCTGCGCCTCGGTCGGCACCGGCTCCAGCGCGCCGAGGATGGCGAGCGACCAGTCGCGCAGCGGCCCGCGTTCCTCGACCGGCACGCCGAGCAGGTTGCCGATCACCTCGATCGGGATGGCGGCGGCGAAATCCTCGATCAGGTCGGCCGTCCCGCGCGCCGCCATCGCGTCGAGCAGCCGGTCCACGAGGGCGATCAGCGCCGGCTCCATCGCCGCGATCGCGCGCGGCGTCAGCGCGCCGGCGATCAGCCGGCGGACGCGGGTGTGCAGCGGCGGGTCGTTGAACACGAGGCTGGTGGTGTGATGGGCATAGAGCGGCGTGCCGCGCCCGAACTTGGGCGCGAACTCCTCGGTCTTGTCGGAGCTGAAGGTCGCGGTGTCGCGGTAGACGCGGTCGAGATCGGCCCAGCGGGTGAGGAACAGCGAGCCGTCGCGCAGGCGCTTGACCGGGTCATGGGTGCGCAGCGCGCGATAGACCGGATACGGGTCGGCGTAGAACGCGGCCGGCAGGTCGAACAGGTCGAAGCCGTCGGCGAGGCCGGCGTCGCTCATCGCCGTGCCGCGTCGATGAAGGCGGCGAAGATGCGGGCGTCGCCGGGGTCGATCAGGAACTCCGGATGCCATTGCAGGCCGAGGCAGAAGGGATGGTCCGCCGCCTCGATCCCCTCGATCACGCCGTCCGGGGCGGTCGCGTTGACCCGCGCGCGGGGGCCGGCGTCGCGCACCGCCTGATGGTGGGCCGAATTGACCTGCATCGTGTCCTGCCCGGTGATCCGGCGCAGCAGCGTGTCCGGCGCGATCGCGATCGGATGGCCGGGCTGGTGGCGCGGATTGGGCTGCTCGTGTTCCAGCGCGCCCGCGATGGTGTCGGGGATGTGCTGGATCAGGGTGCCGCCCAGGGCCACGGCCAGCAGCTGCTCGCCGCCGCAGATGCCGAGGATCGGCAGCCCGCGCGCCAGCGCCCCGTTCGTCAGCGCCAGCTCGGCGGCCGTGCGGCCTTCCTTCAGCGTGACGGTGGCGTGCCGGTGGGCGGCGCCGTACAGCGCCGGATCGACGTCGAAGGCGCCGCCCGTGACCACGAGGGCATCGAGCCGGTCGAGCCAGGCCTCGGCCAGGGCGGCATCGTGCGGCAGCGCCACCGGCAGGCCGCCGGCCCGGGTGATGGCCTCGGCATAGTTCGCGCGCAGGGCGTACCAGGGATAGGCGGAGTAGCCGCCCGGCGGCTCCGCATCCAGGGTGACGCCGATCAGGGGGGAGCGTGCCATGCCGTGTTGCTAGACCCCGGCCGTGGGCGGGGGCAAGACGGCGGCATGGGATCGACGGAGACGGGAACGGCGGAAAGCGGCCCGATGGCCCGGGCGCTCGCCGAGGCGCGGGCCGCGGGGGCGCGGGGCGAGGTGCCGGTGGGGGCGGTGGTCACCGGGCCGGACGGCGCCGTGCTGGCGGCCTGCGGCAACGCGGTGGAGGCGGGGGCGGACGCGTCGGCCCATGCCGAGCTGCTGGCGATGCGCGCCGCCGCGGCCGGGCGCGGCAGCCGCTACCTCGACGACTGCACGCTGTATGTGACGCTGGAGCCCTGTCCGATGTGCGCGCAGGCGGCATCGCTGTTCCGCATCCGCCGCGTCGTGTTCGGCGCCTATGACCCGAAAGGCGGCGGCGTGGAGCACGGGCCGCGCATCTTCGACGCCGCGTCCTGTCATCACCGGCCGGAGGTGGTGGGCGGCGTGCGCGAGCGCGAGGCGGCGGCCCTGCTGCGTGACTTCTTCGCGGGGCTGCGCGGCGTCTGAGGCGTTAGGTCTTCGCGGATAGTTCGGTGCCGGTCAGCAGCACCACGTCGCCGTCGAGGATCGGCGAGATCGTCGCGAAGCAGCGCGCCAAGGCGGCGGAGGTGTTGTGCCGGTCCATCGCCGCCTGATCCGCGAAGCGCTCATAGGTCGTGAAGATGCAGGGATCGGCGAGGTCCTGCGACACGAAGAAGCCGATCGTGTCGGGCTCGTGCGCCGCGACATGCCGCGCGACATCGAGCAGCGCGTCGCGCAGCACGTCCTCGTGGCCGCCCTGGCAGCGGAGCGTGGCGGTGATCGTCAGCATGCGTCTCTCCCGGTTCGGTGCGCGGCGTCGATTGCAGTCGGATATAGCGCAGGCGGCCGATGAGGGTATCGGCAAAGCACGGCGCGTGTCGCCCGGTCGGGCGCGCGGCATCCCGTAGCGGCGGGCGGCGTTGGTGTGGTGTATCCACGCGATCCGTGGACGGAGCAGCCCGATGAGCGAACAGCAGGCGAATGGCGAGCGGCCCGAGGGGATCGAGCCGTATGACGAGCCGGCGGGCGGCTGGGGCGCGCTGCGGGCGGTCGCGGCGGCGCTGAAGCGCCAGCAGATCGTGATGCAGGGCGCGCGCACGCTGCTCAAGACCAACCAGCCCGACGGTTTCGACTGTCCCGGCTGTGCGTGGCCCGATCCGGCGCATACCTCGTCGTTCGAGTTCTGCGAGAACGGGGCGAAGGCGGTGACGTGGGAGTCGACCGCCAAGCGCGTCGCGCCGGACTTCTTCGACGCGCATCCGGTGGCCGAGCTGTGGACGCGCGACGATCACTGGCTGGAGGATCAGGGGCGGCTGACGCATCCGCTCCGGTATGACGCGGCGACCGACCGGTTTCGCCCGGTCGCGTGGGACGAGGCGTTCGCGATCATCGCGCGGACGCTGAAGGCGCTGCCCGACCCGAACATGGCGGAGTTCTACACCTCGGGCCGGGCGTCGAACGAGGCGGCGTTCATGTATCAGCTGTTCGTGCGGCTGTACGGCACGAACAACTTCCCCGACTGCTCGAACATGTGCCACGAGCCGACATCCGTCGGGCTGCCGCACGCGATCGGTGTCGGCAAGGGCACGGTGACACTGGAGGATTTCGACCACTGCGACGTGATCATTTCGATCGGTCATAATCCCGGCACCAACCATCCGCGCATGATGTCCACCCTGCGCGCCGCCGCGCGGCGGGGCGTGCCGATCGTGGTGATAAATCCTCTCCGTGAACGCGCGCTCGAACGTTTCGAGGCGCCGCAGAATCCGGTGGAGATGGCGACCTTCAGCGCCACGCGCATCGCCAGCACGTATTTCCAGGTGCGCGTGGGCGGCGACGCGGCGGTGCTGAAGGGCGTGATCAAGGCGCTGATCGCGCTCGACGACGCGGCGGTGGCGGCGGGGCGGGCGCGCGTGCTCGACGTCGATTTCATCGCCGCGCATACGAATGGGTATGAGGCGCTCGCCGCCGATGCGCGCGCCGTCGCGTGGGAGGCGCTGGAGCGGGCGAGCGGCCTGCCGCGCGCGGCGATGGAATACGTGGCGGAGCTGTACGCCAAGGGCCGCGCCGTCATCATCTGCTACGGCATGGGCATCACCCAGCACAGCACCGGCACCGCCAACGTGCAGCAGATGGCCAACCTGCTGCTGCTGCGTGGCAATATCGGCCGTCCCGGTGCCGGCATCGCGCCGCTGCGCGGCCATTCCAACGTGCAGGGCGACCGCACGGTCGGCATTTCGGAGATGCCGCCCGCCGCCTTCCTCGACAAGCTCGCTGAGGTGTTCGGCTTCACGCCGCCGCGCGCGCACGGGCATTCGGTGGTGGAGGCGATCGCCGCGATGCGCGACGGGCGGGCGCGGGCGCTGATCTCGCTCGGCGGCAATCTCGCCATGGCCGCACCCGACCCGGAGACGTGTTTCCGCGCCATACGCGGCCTCGATCTCAACGTGACGATCGCGACCAAGCTCAACCGTACGCAGTTGCTGACGGCGCGCGAGACGCTGATCCTGCCGTGCCTCGGTCGCACCGAGCAGGACATGCAGGCGGGCGGGCCGCAATCGGTGACGGTCGAGGACAGCATGTCGATGGTGCATGCCTCGCGCGGGTTCCTCACCCCCGCCTCGCCGGAGCTGCGGTCGGAGACGGCGATCATCGCCGGCATCGCGAAGGCGACCGTCGGCGCGTCGGTCGTGGACTGGGACTGGTACGTGGCCGACTACAGCCGCATACGCGACAAGATCGAGGCGGTGCTGCCTGATCAGTTCCGCGACTTCAACGCCCGGCTGCGCCAGCCGGGCGGGTTCCGCCTGCCGATCCCGGCGGGCGAGCGGGTGTGGAAGACGCCGAGCGGCCGCGCCGAGTTCCACGTCTTCCCCGGCATCGAGGAGGACGAGATGCTGGACGACCCGTCCATCCTGCGCCTGTCCACGCTGCGCGCGCACGATCAGTACAACACGACGATCTATAACCTCGACGACCGCTATCGCGGCGTGTTCGGACGGCGTGACGTGCTGCTGATGAACCCCGCCGACATCGCCGCGCACGGGCTGGCCGAGGGCGCGGTGGTGGACCTCCTGGCGGCGGGGGCGCACGCGCTGCGCGACGACGGCACGCCGCGCCGGCTGTGCGGTCTGACCCTCGTCGCCTATGCGATCCCGCGCGGCTGCTGCGGCGCGTACTACCCGGAGGCGCAGCCGCTGGTCGCGCTCGAGCACATCGACGGGCCGAGCAAGACGCCGTCGTACAAATCCGTCCCCGTGCGGGTGGTGCCGGGCGGACAGGCGTCCGTCCTCGATGTGGAGGTGCGGCGCGAGGGGGTGGCGGGTCGGGTGGCATAAGCGGCGACGCTCACGCGTCGAGCGGCATCGCCCCGAAGACGTGGTCGAGACAGCGGCGCATCGCGTCCTCCTCGACGGTGAAGCTTTCCAGCGGATCGTCGCCGGTGCGACCGAACACGTAGCCCGTCGGCTGGCCGAGCGCGTGGCCGATCGCCGATTGCAGGAATCCCGCGACCGGCGAGCCGTCGCCGCGCAGCGCCGCGACGACGGTGCCGGGCGGGGCGAAGATCGTGCCGTGCAGGGCGGAGCCGTATTCGCCGATGATCTGTCGCGCGCCGGCGAACAGCCGCACCTGATCGATCAGCGGCAGACGGTCCGGGTGGACAATCGCGAACCCCGCCTCCGCTGCCAGCGTCTCGATGCGCGCGCGGTTGGTCAGGCGGCGATGCTCCCGGCCCGACTGCGCGCGCGAGACGAACAGGCGCGCGGGTCCGTGCGGCGCGTCGCCGTGGCGCGCGGCGATGGTCGCGGCAAGCCAGCGGACCGCCGCCGCGAACGGCGCGGTGGTGCGGCTGTTGCAGCGGAGCAGCGTCGGGATCAGCAGCTGCTCGGCGCGTATGCGGTCGTAAAGCGGGTCGTAGCGCAGGATGCGCTCCGCCGGGATGCCGAGCAGACCGAGCCACGCGTCGCCCCAGGCCGGCGTGTTGGACGGCAGCAGATAGGTCACGCGGCCAGGGTCGAACCCGCTGGCATGCAGCGCCGCGAGGCGGGGCAGCAAATCCACCAGCCAGTGGCCCCAGATCACGTGCCCCGGCACCGCGAGCGCGATGCAGGCGCCGGGCACGGCGTGCAGGCGCGGGGGTGTTGCGATCGCGGCATGCACGCGCAGATGGGCTGCTAGAATGTCGTCGTTCAGATAGAGTTCCCGGCATCGAAAGAGCGTGTCGCCGCGGGCGAGCAGGTAGTCGCCGAACACGTCGACGTCGCGCGCGACATAGAGCCCGCTCTCCCACTCCCAGGTCTCGTCGTAGAAGCGGGCGGCGGTTGCGGCGGGGCAGTCGCCGAAGACGAAGCGCGGCGGGGCGGGAAGCGACCGGCGCTCCGGGCTGCGGGGCAGATACAGGATCGTGTCGTCGGCGCGGTCGGCGCAGGCGCGCAGGTCCGCGACCGCGGTCGGGATCATCCCAGCGCCCGCCACCCGATATCGCGCCGGCAGAAGCCGCCCGGCCAGTCGATCGCGTCCACCGCCGCATAGGCGGCATCGCGGGCGGCGCGCAGCGTGGCGCCGGTCGCGCAGACATTCAGCACCCGCCCGCCCGCCGCATGCAGGTCGCCGTCGGCGCCGTGGACGGTGCCGGCGTGATAGATCGTCACGCCCGGGATCGCCGACGCGCGGTCGAGGCCGCGGATCACGCTGCCGGTGCGCGGCGCGTCCGGGTAGCCGTCGGCGGCCAGCACGATGCAGATGGAGGCATCGTCCGACCAGCGCAGGTCGAAGGCATCGAGCGCGCCGTCCGGCACCGCGAGCAGCGCCGGCAGCAGGTCGGAGCGCAGGCGCAGCAGGATCGCCTGGCATTCCGGATCGCCGAAGCGGACGTTGTATTCGATCAGGTGCGGGCCGGCGTCGGTCAGCATCAGGCCCGCGAACAGGATGCCGCGGAACGGCGTGCCCCGCGCCGCCATCGCCGCGAGCGTCGGACGCACGATGCGGTCCATCGTCTCTTCCAGCAGCGGCGAGGTGAGCGCGGGCGCGGGCGTATAGGCGCCCATGCCGCCGGTGTTCGGTCCGCGGTCGCCGTCGAAGGCACGCTTGTGGTCCTGCGCCGCGCCCAGCAGCACGGCGTTGCCGCCGTCGCACAGCACGAAGACCGAGGCTTCCTCGCCGTGCAGGCATTCCTCGATCACCACCGGTCCCTGGCCGATCAGCCGGTCGATCGCGGCATGCGCCTCCGCCTCGGTCGCGGCGACGACCACGCCCTTGCCGGCGGCGAGCCCGTCGGCCTTGACCACGATCGGCGCGCCGCGCCGGCTGATGAAGTCGTGCGCGGGGGCGGCTTCGTCGAAGCGTTCCCACAGCGCGGTGGGGATGCCGGCCTCGTCGCACAGCGTCTTGGTGAAGCTCTTGCTCGCCTCCAGCCGGGCGGCGGCGCGGGTCGGGCCGCAGCAGGCGATGCCGGCCTCGGCCAGGGCATCGGCGATGCCGGCGACCAGCGATGCCTCCGGCCCCGGCACGACGAGGTCGACCGCCTCGCGCTGTGCGAAGCCGACCAGGCTCGCCACGTCGTCGGCGGCGATGGCGACGTTCTCGGCGACGGACGCCGTGCCGGGATTGCCGGGGGCGCACCACAGCCGGGTGAGCAGCGGGCTGCGCGCGATCGCCGCGCACAGCGCATGTTCACGCCCGCCGGCGCCGATGACGAGGACACGCATACGGGCTCAGGCTCCTGGCGCGAGGTGGGCGAGAAGGGCGTCGATGTCGGCCACGCCCGGGCGCGGCACGATCAGATCGTCGAGCGTGTAGGGGCATCGTTCGGGCGCCGGGCGCGGCGGCAGGCGGCGATAGGTCATGCGCGTGACGACGGCGCGGGCGTCCTGGTAGAGGAAGTGCAGGTCGATCGCCTGACGCATGGAAGGGGCGAAAGCCTTCCTGGCGTCGATGAGGAACACAAACGCCTCCTGCCGCCATTTGGCCGCCGGGCCGTCCGGCCAGCCATGTAGCTTCAGCAGATGCTCCATCGCGCGCGTCAGCAGGCTTTCCACCGTCCGCAGTTCCGACCGCCCCACGCTCTCGACCTCTTCGATCACGTTCGCCCAGTCGATCGCGTCGTTCACCCGCTCCCCGCGCGCGAGGCGGCGCAGCAGGTCGGCCTGCCGGTCCGACCACAGCAGGATGTCGGCGGTGTAGAGATCGTCGGGCATCACCCCTCTCCTGACGCGGGCGGGCGTCCTATAACAGGCCGATGGACGCCACGGCACAGAGCAACATACCGGAATACAGCGTCGCCGACATATCGGCGGCGGTGAAGCGCACGCTGGAGGGCGCGTTCGGCCGCGTGCGGGTGCGCGGCGAGATCACCGAGCTGAAGCGCTATCCGTCCGGGCATATCTACCTGTCGCTGAAGGACGAGGGCGGCAAGCTCGCCGCCGTCATCTGGAAGAGCGTGGTCGCGCGCGGCCTCGGGCTCGATCCGGAGAACGGGGTCGAGGTGATCGCGACCGGCAAGCTCACCGCCTATGGCGACCGCTCGACCTATCAGCTGATGATCGACCGGCTGGACTATGCCGGGGCGGGCGCGCTGCTGGCGCGGATCGAGGCGCTGCGCCTGCGGCTTGCGGCCCAGGGCGTATTCGACGCCGCCCGCAAGCGGGCGATCCCGCGCCTGCCGCAGGTCATCGGCGTCGTCAGTTCGCCGCAGGGCGCGGTGATCCAGGACATACGCACCACCATCCTGCGCCGCTTTCCCCGCACTATCCTGCTCTGGCCGGTGCCGGTGCAGGGCGAGGGGGCCGCGGAGCGGATCGCCGCCGCCATACGCGGCTTCGACGCCATCGCGCCGGGCGGCCCGCTGCCGCGGCCGGACGTGCTGATCGTCGCGCGCGGCGGCGGCAGTCTCGAGGACCTGATGGCCTTCAACGACGAGGCCGTGGTGCGCGCCGCCGCCGCCTGCCGCATCCCGCTGATCTCCGCCG
>NZ_BANB01000035.1 GCF_000964365.1 Acidisphaera rubrifaciens HS-AP3
CCCATGTCGGCGCGTTGGTCGATCTTGTGCGCGCCGTCTGACCGGCCACCTTCCCGGCATGGAAAAGCCCCGCGTCGCCATCGTGTTGTTCAATCTCGGCGGACCCGACAGTCCGGCGGCGATCAAGCCGTTCCTGGTCAACCTGTTCACCGATCCGGCGATCCTGCGCGTGCCGCGCCTGATCCGGCCGTTGCTGGCGCGCATCATCGCCCGCGCCCGGGTCAAGCCGGCGACGGCCAACTACGCGATCCTAGGCGGCCGGTCACCGCTGCTGGAGCTGACGGAGCAGCAGGCACGGGCGCTGGAGGCGGCGCTGCCCGAGTGGGACGCCCGCTGCTTCATCGCCATGCGCTACTGGCACCCGTTCAGCCGCGAGGCCGCGCGCGCCGTGCGCGATTGGGGACCGGACCGCGTGCTGCTGCTGCCGCTTTATCCGCAGTACTCGACCACCACCACCGGCAGTTCGCTGTCGGCCTGGCGCGAGGCGGCGGCCAGCGTCGGGCTGGTCGCGCCGGTGACGACGCTGTGCTGCTACTATGCCGATGGTGCCTATGCGGCCGCGATCGCGGCGCTGGTCAGCCGCGCCTATGCCGAGGCCCGGGCCGCGCTGCCGCCAGAGATCGGGCTGCGTGTGCTGTTCTCGGCGCACGGCCTGCCGGAGACCATCATTAAGGCGGGCGATCCCTATCAGCATCAGGTCGAGCGCAGCGTGGCGCAGGTGCTGCGCGCCTGGGGCGCGCCCGGCATCGACTGGCAGGTCTGCTATCAGTCGCGCGCCACCCCCCAGCGCTGGATCGGGCCGTCCACGGAGGAGGCGATCGAGCGGGCCGCCCACGACAAGGTGGCCGTCCTCGTCGAGCCGATCGCCTTCGTCTCGGAGCATTCCGAGACGCTGGTGGAGCTGGACGTCGAATACCGCGAACTGGCGGAGCGTCTCCGCGTGCCGGGCTATTTCCGGGTGCCGGCGCCCAACGACGACCCCGGTTTCATCGCGGCTCTTGCCCGCATCGCGCGTCGGGCCGCGGGCGAGGGTGACGGGCTGTGCAGCTTCGCCGGCCGGCGCACCTGTCCGGCGGCGCATGGCGACTGTCCGCATGCCCGCGCCGAGGCCGAGGCGCCGCCCGCGCCCTTGCCGCTCGCCGCCTGACCGACATGACGCCGGTGACGGATCACCTGTTCACACAGGCGCGGACAGCGCTGCTCGCGCGCCGGGCGCCGCTGCGACTGGTGATCTTCGACTGCGACGGCGTGCTGATCGACAGCGAGGCGGTGGCGAGCCGTGTGGTCGCCGGGGCGCTGACGGATGTCGGCTGGGCGCTCACGCCCGATGAGTCGCAGGCGATCTTCCTTGGCCTGTCGCTGCGGCAGATGGTGCCGATGATCGAGACGCGGCTGGGCCGGGCGCTGCCGCCGGACTGGACGGACATGCTGCGCGCCCGGATGCTGGCGGCGCTGGCCGAGGAGGCGGAGGCGATGCCCGGGGCGGAGGCGATGCTGCTGGCGACCTCGGCGCTCGGCCTGCCGTGGCGGGTCGCGTCCAATTCGTCGCATGAGGAGATGGGCGTGAAGTTCCGCCGCACCGGCCTGCATCGCCTGATGGACGGGCGGCTGCACAGCCACCGCGACGTGGCGAGGGGCAAGCCCGCGCCCGACCTGTTCCTTGCCGCCGCCGCGGCCGAGGGCGTCCCGCCCGAATGCTGCGTCGTGGTGGAGGACAGCCTCCCCGGCATCGAGGGCGGCGTCGCCGCCGGTATGACCGTGCTGGCCTACGCGCCGGACGGAGACGGGACCGCCCAGCGCGCGGCCGGGGCGTGGCCGGTCACCACGTTGGCGCACGTGCCGCTGCTGCTGCGCGACGCGCTCCGGCGCGCGGCATGACGATACCGTTCCTCGCCGCCGTCTATCCTTGGACCAAGGCGCTGCATGTCATCTCGCTGATCGCGTGGATGGCGGCCCTGTTCTATCTGCCGCGGCTCTTCGTCTATCACTGCGACGTGCCGCGCGGCTCAGCCGAGAGCGAGCGGTTCAAGGTGATGGAACGGCGGCTGCTCAAGCAGATCATGACGCCGGCCATGATCTCGACCTGGACCTTCGGTATCCTGCTGGTGCTGACGCCCGGCGTGATCGACTGGCATGCCGGATGGTGGCACGTGAAACTGGTATGCGTGCTGCTGATGTCGGGGTTTCACGGCGCGATGTCGAAATGGCGCCGCGACTTCCTGGAGGATCGCAATCGCCGGCCGCAGCGCTTCTACCGCATCGCCAACGAGGTGCCGACGGTGCTGATGGTGGTGATCGTGGTTATGGTGATCGTCAAGCCGTTCTGAGCCGGGTTCGCACTTCCTGGGGTGGCCGGACGGTCACGCCGCTCGGCCGTCCTGGGGGCCTCTTGACGGCGGGTGCCGGGCAGGCCACTTCCCAGATTGACGGGATAAGTCGGCCCGGCTAGCTAGAGCCACGCGTTCCGTCGGCAAGCGTCCATCGCCGCCTGCCACTTTCCTCACTCCCATACGGCTTCCGTCCGGTTCCCCGGAACCTGCGAACCCAACGCCGATCCGGTGCTTGGCAATCGCGCTCCCCGGAACCCGCGCGTTTCCGCATCCCGGTTGGCCGGGCCTGCGGACGCTGGACGGGCTACCCCCCGAAGGCATGCCATGCACCTCGCCGAATTGAAGGCAAAATCTCCCGCCGACCTGCTGAGCTTCGCCGAATCCCTGCAGATCGAGAACGCGTCCAGCCTGCGCAAGCAGGACATGATGTTCGCGATCCTCAAGAATCTCGCGGAGAACGATCAGGCGATCCATGGGGAGGGCACGCTCGAGATCCTCCCCGACGGCTTCGGCTTCCTGCGAAGCCCGGAGGCGAACTACCTGCCGGGGCCGGACGACATCTACGTCTCGCCGTCGCAGGTGCGCCGGTTCGGCCTGCGCACCGGCGACACGGTGGAAGGACAGATACGGGCGCCGAAGGACGGCGAGCGGTATTTCGCCCTGCTCAAGGTCGACACCGTCAACTTCGAGCCGCCGGACGCGGTCCGCCACCGCATCAACTTCGACAACCTGACACCCCTTTATCCCGACGAACGCCTGCGCATGGAGGTCGAGAACTTCCAGTCGGTCGCGAAGGCCCCGGGCAAGGATTTCACGCCGCGCGTGATCGATTTGATCGCGCCGATCGGCAAGGGCCAGCGCGCGCTGGTCGTCGCCCCGCCGCGGACCGGCAAGACGGTGATGCTGCAGAACATCGCCGCCGCCATCGCCGCCAACCATCCCGACGTCTTCCTCATCGTGCTGCTGATCGACGAGCGGCCGGAGGAAGTGACCGACATGGCCCGCAGCGTGAAGGGCGAGGTCATCAGCTCCACCTTCGACGAGCCGGCGACGCGGCACGTGCAGGTCACGGAGATGGTGTTGGAGAAGGCCAAGCGGCTGGTCGAGCACAAGCGCGACGTGGTGATCCTGCTCGACTCCATCACTCGCCTCGCCCGCGCCTACAACACCGTGGTGCCCTCGTCGGGCAAGGTGCTGACCGGCGGCGTGGACGCCAACGCCCTGCAGCGGCCGAAGCGCTTCTTCGGTGCCGCGCGCAACATCGAGGAAGGCGGCTCGCTGACCATCATCGCGACCGCCCTGATCGACACCGGCAGCCGCATGGACGAGGTGATCTTCGAGGAGTTCAAGGGCACCGGCAATTCGGAACTCATCCTCGACCGCAAGCTCTCCGACAAGCGGACCTTCCCGGCCATCGACATCACCAAGTCCGGCACCCGCAAGGAAGAGCTGCTGGTGGACAAGGGCACGCTGTCGAAGATGTGGGTGCTGCGCCGCATCCTCAATCCGATGGGCACGACGGACGCGATGGAGTTCCTGCTCGACAAGCTGAAATACAGCAAGACGAACCAGGATTTCTTCGACGCCATGAATACCTGACGCCGGCGGCGGCGGCGGCACGCGGTCGGGCACGTCCCGGCGCTGCCGCCTCGCCTTGGGCGGCGAAGCGGGGTAGGCTTGTCGCCTGCCCGCCAGCCTACGGGGATCGCCGTCGATGCATGCCGTCACCAGTCCGCGCTTCAAGGAACAGGCAAAGGCCGCCCTGGCCGATGCCGGGCTGCAGAAGGCGCTCGCCAACTCCCGTCCGCAGTTCATGGCCCGCCGCAGCGCGGCCATGGCCGCCCTGCCTGAGTTCGAGACGCTGCGCGACACTGCGCGCGACATCAAGAACCACACCCTCGTGCATCTCGATTTCTATCTCGACGCCTTCGCCGCCAAGGTGGAGGCCGCCGGCGGCACCGTGCACTGGTGCCCGACCGCCGACGATGCCCGGGCCGCCGTGCTCGACATCTGCCGCCGCGTCGGCGCCCGCACCGTGACCAAGGGCAAGTCGATGATCAGCGAGGAGCTGGGCATCAACGAGCATCTTGAGGCGAACGGCATCCGCCCGGTCGAGACGGACCTCGGCGAGTACATCATCCAGCTGCGCCACGAGACGCCGAGCCACATCATCGCCCCCGCCTTCCACCTCAACCGCGAGGACTGGGAGGGGCAGTTCCGCGCCAGCCATACCGACCTGCCGGTCGATCGCGTGTTCCACGAGCGGCGCGACATCCTGACGGAGGCGCGGGCCAAGCTGCGCCAGCATTTCCTCGCCGCCGATGTCGGCATCACCGGCGCCAATTTCCTGATCGCCGAGACCGGCAGCAGCGTCATCGTCACCAACGAGGGCAACGGCGACCTGACGCAGACGCTGCCGCGCGTGCATATCGCGCTCGCCAGCATCGAAAAAGTCGTCCCCACGCTGGAGGACTGCACGAGCCTGCTGCGCGTGCTCGCGCGCTCGGCGACCGGGCAGGAGTTCTCCGTCTACACGACCTTCTCCACGGGCGGCCGGCGTCTGGGCGATCCCGACGGGCCGGAGGAATATCACGTCATCCTGGTGGATAACGGCCGCTCCGCGATGATCGGCACGGAGTTCCAGGAGATGCTGCGCTGCATCCGCTGCGCCGCCTGCATGAACCATTGTCCGGTCTATGGCGCGGTCGGCGGCCACGCCTATGGCTGGGTCTATCCCGGCCCGATGGGCAGCGTGCTGACGCCGAGCCTGGTGGGCGTGGACAAGACGGCGCTGCTGCCGAACGCCAGCACGTTCTGCGGCAAGTGCGAGAGCGTCTGTCCGGTGAAGATCCCGCTGCCGAACCTGATGCGTCACTGGCGGGAGCGCGAGTTCGAACGGCACCTGACACCGGCGACCGCCCGGCGGGGTCTCGCGCTGTGGGGCTGGTTCGCGCGGCGGCCCGGGCTCTATCGCGCGGCGACCCGCGTCGGCATGGCGACGCTCGGCCTGATGGGACGGCGGCGCGGACGG
>NZ_BANB01000034.1 GCF_000964365.1 Acidisphaera rubrifaciens HS-AP3
GGCGCCGGCACTCGCCGCGCGCGGCTTCACCTTCCTCGAACCCGCGCGGGTGCCGTTCGCGGAACAGGTGGCGGCCTTCCGCGCGGCGGAGACGGTCGTGGGCGTGATGGGGTCGGGCTTCGCCGGCCTGATGTATGCGCCCGAGGGCGTGCGCGCGGTCGGCGCGAGCCCCGGCGCCTGGCGCGATGCCTATTTCTATCCGTTCCTGCAACTGCTCGACGCGCGCTATGCCGATCTGCGCGGGCCGGTGCTATGGGACGGGACGGGGATCGAGCGCAACGCGCCCTTCGTGCTGTTTCCCGCCCATCTGGAGGCGGCGCTGGACGCGCTCGACCAGCCGCTCGACGCCCTCGCGCCGGGCGACATGGTGCAGCTCGCCGGCACGGCGGTGCCGCGACGGCTTGGCGAGGCGGTCCACCGCATCGACTTCGCCGCCGGCGGCAACGCCGCCGCCCATCTCGGCGCGGGCTGGAGCGTGCAGGAAGCCGCGCATATCTGGTCGGTCGGCCCGGAGAGCACGCTGCGGCTGCCGCCGGTCCCGGCCCCGGGGCGCCACGTGCTGGAACTGCGCGTCCTGCCGCTGCTGGCCGAGCCCTATGTCGCGGCGCGGCGGCTCGATCTGTTCGTCCGGGGCGTGCCGGTCGGCAGCTTCGACGTGCGCCGGCCCACCAGCCTGTATTGCCCGCTCCCGCCCGCGCTGACCGACGGCGGCGGCACGATCGACATCACCTGCCGCCATCCGTTCTGCTTCTCCGCGCGGCAGCTGGGAATCATCCCGGACGACCGGCCCATCGGTCTCGGCTATCAGGAGGTGACGCTGTGGCGGCTCCCGTGACCGGCACGCCGGCGGACGAACCCGCGACCCTCGTCGCCGCGCTGCTCGCGCACGCGCGCGCGCAGCCCGACAAGACCGCGATCACCCTGACGGTCGGCGGCGAGACGGCGTCGCGCAGCTATGGCGCGCTGTTCGACGAAAGCCGCCGCTTCGCCGGTCTGTATCGCGCGGCCGGCGTGGCGCGCGGCGATGTCGTGCTGCTGTTCCTGCGCAGCCGCATCGACGCCTATGCGGCCTTCCTCGGCGCCATGCTGATCGGCGCGGTGCCGAGCTACATGCCCTGCCCGTCCCCGAAACAGGACCCGGCGCTGTACTGGGCGGCGCACGCGGCGCTGTTCGCGCGCATCCGGCCCCGCGCGGTGCTGGCCGCCGCGCCGGACCTCGCGGCGATGCGGGCGAACGGGCTGCACGACGACGCGACCACCGCCATGCTCGATATCGCGACCCGGGCCGATCCACTGCCGGACGGCGACATCATCCTCCCCTCGCCCGCCGATCCGTGCCTGCTGCAGCACAGTTCGGGCACCACGGGGCTGAAAAAGGGCGTCGTGCTCGGCTACGGCGCGATCGACCACCAGGTGCGCGCGAGCGCCCGCGCCCTCGGCGTCACCGCGGCGGACGTGGTGGTGACGTGGCTGCCGATCTATCACGACATGGGCCTGATCGGCTGCACCTTGCAGCCCTTCACGCTCGGGCAGACGGTCGCGGCACTCGATCCGTTCGAATGGGCGACCGATCCCGCGTCGATGCTGCGCGCGATCGAGACGCATCGCGCGACGATCTGCTGGCTGCCCAACTTCGCCTTCGAGCATCTCGCCCGCGCGGTGCGTCAGGACGCGTTCGACCTGTCGTCGATGCGTATCTGGAACGCCTCGTCCGAGGCGTGCCGGCGCGCGACGTTCGAGCGTTTCGCGCAGCGCTTCGGCGTGCCGTTGGAGCGGCTGCGCACCTCCTACGGCATGGCGGAGACGGTGCTCGCCACGACGCAGTCGGCGCCGGACACGGAGGTGCGGGAGCTCGTCGTGAGCGACACGGCCCTGCGCGCCGAGGGGATCGCCCGCCCGCCCGCCGCCGGCGAGGCAACCGTCGCCGTCATGAGCTGCGGCACGCCGATCGACGGGCTCGAGCTGCGCATCATCGGCCCGGGCGGCGGGGCGGCGCCGGAGGGTGCTGTCGGCGAGATCGCGGTGCGCGGGGCCTGTCTGTTCGACGGCTATTACCGCCAGCCGGCGCTGACGGCGGAGCGGTTGATCGACGGCTGGTACCATACCCGCGACATCGGCTTCATCGACGGCGGCGAGGTGTTCGTGCTCGGCCGCAAGGATGACCTGATCATCGTCCACGGCCGCAACATCTATGCGCACGAGGTGGAATCGGCGGCCAACGCCGTGCCCGGCGTCAAGCCGGGCCGGCTCGTCGCCTTCGGCGTGCCCAACGCGGTGCTGAACTCCGAAGACATCGTGGTGGTGGCCGAATGCGACGCGCCAGACGCCGCCCTCCGCCGGGCGATCAAGGACGGGGTCTATCAGGCAACCGGGTTCATCATCCGCGAGGCGCACCTGGTCGCCCCCGGCTGGCTGACCAAGACCACCAGCGGCAAGATCAGCCGCGAACGCAACCGCGCGCGGTATCTGGCGGAACGCGGCAGCGGCTGAGCGCGGCCTACAGCCGGTTCGGCAACGCCTCGGTATACAGGGCGGAGCGCAGCAGATACGGCAGCCGTCCCACCCGCAGGGTCGGCTGCTCCATCTGCTTCTGGAACAGGTAGAAGTTGAAAATCCGCTCGGCGTGATGGCCCCAGCCGCGATGCATCGGCTCGGTCGTCGCGGCGAGGTAGTCGATGCAGTCCATCAGGAAGCGCATGTATTCGTCGAACAGCGACGCCCGCATGATGTACATGTTGTTCCAGACGGCGGAACGCAGGCCGAAATCGATGCGGCATGGCCGGTCGCGAAAATAGCCGCAGCGGCGTACGCTCTCGACCATCGGCTCCCACCGGTCGGCCGGCATGCAGCTTTTCCATTGCTCCTCCAGCGTGCCCGGCCAATGCAACGGGCGCTGGGTGATGATGTCATGGCTGCCGATGATCCGCTCGACGGCGAGCATGTCGGCGTCGTCGAAGGCGCGGCGCATCGCCCAATGCGCCGTGTAGGAGTCGGGATCGATGTCGTAATGCGACCGCAGGGCATCGGCATGAAAGCCGCGGCGGAATCCGTACATCCCGGGCTGCACCGCCTCCAGCCGCGCTGCCGGCATCGGATCGATGAAGAACATCCGCCGGTAATGCTCGAAGCCGACATAGTCATAGGCCGGCAGCAGGTTCTTCCACACGAAATACTGATGCCGCAGTTCGGTATAGGCGTTGTCGCCCGCGATGTTGATCCCGCCAAGGTCGCCCAGATAGCTGCCGTCGGGCGCGTCGGGCCGTCCGGAGACGAGAGAGGCGAACAGCGGCCCGACCATGCTCTCCGGCGGGACGTCGTGATGGCAGTTGAAGATGCGTATCTTCATCCCGTCACCTGCGTCCGCGCGCCTTGAAATCCGGCCGCGCGAGAGCCGCATCGAGCCGCTGCCGGTTCTGCGCAGCCGTGGGATGGGCGCGCGCGACCGGCGTCTCGTTGCGCACGAGCACGAGCAGCTTGTCGTTGTTGTAATAGGGCTCCACGTTGCCCTCGCTGTAGGCCTCCGCGTGGTTCGTCTCGATGAACGTGCCCGACGAGAAATACGGATAGACCGGCTGCAGCGCCGCGCAGAACCTCGTCTCGTCCCAGCCCCTGAACACGTCCTCGACGATCACCATGCCGCCGGACCGGACGAACTCCAGCGCGACGCCGATGAACAGGACCTGATGATCGAACAGATGCGTCGAATCATCGATCAGTATGTCGAACGTCCGGCCGGTGTCGTTGAACGCGTCGAACAGCGAGCGCCGGTCGCTCACGTCGGCAAGCGCGTAGTGCGTGCGCGGCAGCGCCGCCCGCCGCGCGGCCTCGATCTTGTCGGGGAAGGCGTCGAACCCGTACAGCGTCGCGTTTGGAAAATAGCCCCGCCACACATGCATCGACATGTTGTCGAGCACGCCAAGCTCGCCGAGCACCAGCGGCTCATAGCGCCTAGTTGCGAACAGCATGTCGTAGACGGCCGTGTACGGATGCCGGTGCGGCGTATGACCCGGCTGGACATGAAACGCCGACTTGTCGGTGGGAAACTCCGTCGCGAGCACACACAAATCGGTGATCGCATGGGTCGTATCGACGACGATGCGGTTGATGCGGTCCATGGACCCTCGCTGTCATGCTGCCCCCTCGCGTCGGTCGGTCCGCGGGTCGGCGCCGGCACAATGGCAGCCCGGCCCGCCCTCCGCTACCCGTCGCCGGCGGCGATGACGGCGAGGACGGCGGCTCCGTAACGTCCCAGCTTCGACGCGCCGACCCCGCGCACCTGACCCAGCGCGTCGAGATCGCCCGGCCGCACGGCGGCGATCTCGCGCAGGGTCGCGTCGTGGAAGATCACATAGGGCGGCACGCCCTGCGCCTTTGCCTCGGTACTGCGCCAGGCACGCAGGGCGTCGAACAGCGGACCGTCGGCGGCACCGGCCGGCACCCCCGCTGACGCCCCCGCCGCGGCGC
>NZ_BANB01000033.1 GCF_000964365.1 Acidisphaera rubrifaciens HS-AP3
TTCATCATCGAATTGCCGATATTCATCGCGCGCCTCTCGTCCTGCTCGTCATGCGGACGCACGGCGCAACGGCCGTGCCAGGGGGCAGGGCGTGTCGCATCAATGACTTGGAAGACGTCGCGGCGTCTGCCCGGCAAACCCTGCCGGGCGCGTCCTGCCTACTCGGCGCTTTCGCCCACCAGGACGCCGCCCTCGGACACCGACGCCTCGTCGCGCGCCGTGCCCGTCGCCGTGTCGGCATCCGTCAGCAGCCGCCACGTGCCGCCGACCAGGATCTCGCTCGGCCGGAACCGCGCCTTGTAGGCCATCTTGCGGCTCTCCGGGACCCAGTAGCCGAGATACACATAGGGCAGGTCCATCGCCCGCGCCCGCTCGATCAGCCACAGGATCGAGAACGTGCCATAGGACCGGCGCTCCTCGCCCGGCACGAAGAAGCTGTACACGGCCGAGAGCCCGTCGCCGAGGCGGTCGGTCAGGCAGGCGCCGATCAGCCGGTCGTCGGGCTCGCGGAACTCGACCATGAAGGTCTCGATCGGCGTGTCCTCGACCATGGCGCGGTAGTCGTAGAAGCTCATCGTCGCCATGTCGCCGTCGCCGTGCCGCGCCTGCTGGTAGCGCTGGAACAGCTGGAACTGCTCGGCCGTCGCGCGCGCCGGCACCTCGAACCCCTCGAGCGCGGCATTGGCCTGCGCGACGCGGCGGAGCGTGCGGCCAGGCTGGAACACCGCGACGGGGATGCGGATGGGCACGCAGGACTGGCAGGACGGGCAGACCGGCGCATAGGCGATGTTGTGGCTGCGGCGGAAGCCCGCGCGCGACAGCCGGTCGTGCAGGTTGTCGGCGTCCGGCCCGGTGATCTCCGTCACCACCTTCCGCTCCGTACGCCCCTGCACATAGGGGCACGGCAGCGGTGCCGTGGTGTAGAAGAATTGCGGCCGGCGCGGGGGCTTGTACGTTACCGAGGCCATGTTCCGGTCGGTATGTTCCAGGCTCCGCCGAGGCCGGTCAATGGCGGTGCGCGCCAGTCCCCGTCCGCGAGCGCCGCGCGACGCACCACCACCACCCCGGCGGCCAGGTCATGCAGCGCCCGCCGCCGCTCCGTCACCAGCGCGATCAGGAACAGCAGCCCGCTCGTCACCGCCGTCACGTAATACCCGGCGGTGTAGATCACCGCCTGCCACACCTCCGGCGGCCCGAGATCGTCGGCCCGGCGCACCGCGAGGCCGCGCAGCGCCTGGCCCGGTGTCGCACTCAGCGGGCTCATCACGAACCCGGCCGTGTAGACGAACGGCAGCGCCGGCAGCAGGTGGAACAGCGGCCAGCCGAGCCCGAGGGTCATGATGCCGAAGATCAGGCAGAACACCCACAGCACGGCCCCCAGCACCGCCATCAGCACCAGGTCGATCAGCAGCGCCTCGATCCGCCGCGCGATCACCCCGCGCGTCAGCACCGCATCCGGCTCGGCATACGCATTCATCCGGTTGATCATGGCAGCAGCCTCGCATCCTCCACGCCCGACCCGGTAGATGGGGCCAGGGCGATCGTATCGCCATCCCGCCAGCGTTGCATGAAATCGGTGGCATGGGCGCGAAAGATGTTGCCCGACTGGCCCGGCGCCACGATGAAGCGGCTCGCGTCGAGGTCGGCGAGGTCATAGACGCCGCGGTACGACGCCCCGTGCACCGCGTCGAAGCCGGCGCCGATGCCGCCGCGGTCGATCGTGGTGTCGTCGCCGGGGGCGGCGATGCGCGCCACCGCGAACCGGCCGATCAGCGGCAGCCGGCCGAGCAGCGGATGGGCAAACACCGCCTGATGCGCGGCGCCCCAGCGCCACAGCGACGGATCGTCGCCCCATCGTGCCGCGAGCCCCGTCGCCGCGTCATCCAGCGCCTGTGCCATCAGCGCCTCGCATCCGCCGGGGCACCAGCCCGCCCCGTCCGGCGAGAGCACATAGGCCACGAACTCGATCCACGGCACCGGCGCCGTGCCGGGGATGGCGTCGGCCTGCGCCAGCCGCGCCTCGAACGCCACCAGCCACGCGTTGAAGATCAGCGGCTGCGGCTGGCGCAGCGCCATCCGCCCGTCCCAGTCCGTCAGCAGCGCCAGCGCCCGCGCCCCCAGCGGCGTCGCGGGATGCACCCCGCGCAGCGCCGGCAGGATTTGCGCCGCGAAGCTGCTGCCCACGTCGCGCTGCATCCGCGCGAACTCCGCGACGTCGTGCCGGCGGCGCGTGTCGAGCAACTGGCGTATGCGCTGCGAACGCCAGTCGCCGAAGGCGTCGCGCGACATCAGCACCGGAAAGGACGGCCCGACCAGCGGCTCGTTGGCATTCACCAGCCGCCCGCTCGCCGGATCGAGGAAATGCGGCAGCGCATCGCCCTCGGCATAGCCGGTCCAGTCATGCGCGCCGTCCGCGCCCTCGACCGGCATGCTGCCGTCGCCGGCGCGGCGGATCGGCACGCGCCCGGTCACCGCGAGGCCGACATGCGCGCGGTCGGCGATCAGCAGGTTCTGCACCGGCGCGCTGATCAGCGGCGCCGCCGCCATCGCCGCGGCCACGCTGTCCGCCTCGTTCAGCGCCAGCAGCCCGGTGGGCGAGGTATCCGTCCCCTGCAGCGCCGCCGCCGACAAGGCGAGGATCGGCCCCTTGGCGCCCGGTGGCCGCAGGTCGCTGATGACCGGCCCGTGCCGCGTCGTGCGCACCGTCATCACCACGTCCGGCGCCCCGCGCACCCGGATGCGTTCCTCGCGCAGCGCGTACGGGCGCGGCCCGTCCGGCGTCTGATAGGCGTCCGGGCCCGCAGGCGTTTCGATGAACAGATCCTCGGTATCGGCGCCGGTGGTGGTGAAGGTCCAGGCGATGTGGCGGTTGCGCCCGATCACCAGGAACGGCACGCCCGGCGCGGTCGCCCCCGCCAGCACGCCCTGCGGCGTGTCGATGCGCGCCAGGTACCAGATGCCCGGCAGCGAGAACGCCAGATGCGGGTCGCCGGCCAGCAGCGGCGCGCCGGTCGCCGAATGCGCGCCGTCCACCGCCCATTCGTTCGACGCCTCGTCCGGCAGGGTGAAG
>NZ_BANB01000032.1 GCF_000964365.1 Acidisphaera rubrifaciens HS-AP3
CGATGCGCGGCGTGCCCCGCGCCCGCCGCGCGATCTCCGCCGCCCCGTCGGCCAGCAGGTCGAAGCCCAGCTTCTGCGCCCCCCGCCCGACGATCAGCTCCAGCTCGGCCGGGGTGTAGAAGATCAGCCGCAGCGGGATGCCGAACCGGTCGCGCAGCGGCGTCGCCAGCAGCCCCGCCCGCGTCGTCGCACCGACCAGGGTGAACGGCGGCAGGTCGATCCGCACCGACCGCGCCGCCGGCCCCTCGCCGATGATGAGGTCGAGCTGGAAATCCTCCATCGCCGGATAGAGGATCTCCTCGATCGCCGGCTGCAGCCGGTGGATCTCGTCGATGAACAGCACGTCGCGCGGCTGCAGGTTGGTCAGGATCGCCGCCAGGTCGCCGGCGCGCTGGATCACCGGCCCCGATGTCGCGCGGAAGCCCACACCCAGCTCCCGCGCCACGATCTGCGCCAGCGTCGTCTTGCCGAGGCCGGGCGGCCCGTGCAGCAGCACGTGGTCCAGCGCCTCGCCGCGCGCGCGGGCGGCGGCGATGAACACCGCCAGATTCTCCCGGCTCGCCCGCTGGCCCACGAA
>NZ_BANB01000031.1 GCF_000964365.1 Acidisphaera rubrifaciens HS-AP3
CTGGGCGGCGGCCACCATCGCCTTCGCCCTCGGGCAGGCGGTGGCCGGCTACGCGCTGTCGGCGCTGCTGGTGCGCACCGGCAGCTTTACCCTGCTGTTCGCGCTCGGCGCCGGGGCGATCCTCGCCGCGCTTTCGATCGACCTGCTGGCCGGCGGCGCGCGCCGCCGCGCGCGGATCAGCCCTTCTTCACAGGCGGCAGGTCGAGCCTGATGCTGAGTTCCTTCAGCCGCGCCGCCGTCACCGGCGCGGGCGCGCCCATCAGCAGATCCTCGCCCTGCTGGTTGAGCGGGAACAGGATCACCTCGCGTATGTTCGGCTCGTCGGCGAGCAGCATCACGATGCGGTCGATGCCGGGCGCCGAGCCGCCATGCGGCGGGGCGCCGTAGCGGAAGGCGTTGAGCATGCCGCCGAACCGCGCCTCCACGTCCTCGGCCTTGTAGCCGGCGATCTCGAAGGCGCGCAGCATGATGTCGGGCCGGTGGTTGCGGATCGCGCCGCTCGACAGCTCGATGCCGTTGCAGACGATGTCGTACTGGAACGCCTTGATGGTCAGCGGGTCCTGGGTGTTCAGCGCCTCCAGCCCGCCCTGCGGCATGCTGAACGGATTGTGGCTGAAGTCGATCTGCCCCGTCTCCTCGTTCAGCTCGTACATCGGGAAATCGGTGATCCAGCAGAAGCGGAACGCGCCGCCCTCGATCAGCCCGAGGTCCTGCCCGAGCTTGGTGCGCACCGCCCCCGCGAAGCCGGGCGTCGTGTCGCGCGCGCCCGCCGCGAAGAACACCGCATCGCCCGGCGCGAGGCCGCAGGCCGCGCGGATCGCCTCGGCCCGGTCGGCCTCCAGGTTGCGGGCGATCGGCCCCTTCGCGCCCTCGGCGTCGAACGTGATGTAGCCGAGGCCGCCCGCCCCCTGCTCGCGCGCCCATTCGTTCAGCTTGTCGAAGAAGCTGCGCGGCTGCGACGCCGCACCCGGTGCCGGGATCGCCCGGACGATGCCGCCGCCCGCCGCGATCCTGGCGAACAGGCCGAAGCCCGACCCGGCGAAGGCGTCCGTCACGTCGCGTATGCGCAGCGGGTTGCGCAGGTCCGGCTTGTCCGACCCGTATTCAAGGAGCGCGGTGTCATAGGGGATTCGCACGAAGGGCGGCGGCGAGACGGCGCGGCCGTCGGCGAACTCCTCGAACACGCCCGCGATCACCGGCTCGATGGTGGCGAACACGTCCTCCTGCGTGACGAAGCTCATCTCGAAATCGAGCTGGTAGAACTCGCCGGGCGAACGGTCGGCGCGGCTCGCCTCGTCGCGGAAACAGGGCGCGATCTGGAAATACCGGTCGAAGCCCGCGACCATCAGCAGTTGCTTGAACTGCTGCGGCGCCTGCGGCAGCGCGTAGAACTTGCCGGGATGCAGCCGCGCGGGCACCAGGAAGTCGCGCGCGCCCTCGGGACTGGACGCGGTCAGGATCGGGGTCTGGTACTCGATGAACCCCGCCTCGATCATGCGGCGGCGGATGCTGGCGATGACGCCGGCGCGCAGCACCATGTTGCGGTGGATCTTCTCCCGCCGCAGGTCGATGAAGCGGTGCCGCAGGCGGATGTCCTCGGGGTATTTCTCGTCCCCCGCCACCTGCATCGGCAGCACGTCGGCGGCTGATTGCAGCTCCAGGGCGCTGGCGCGCAGCTCGACCTCGCCGGTCGGCAGGCGCGGGTTGATCGTGCCGGGCGCGCGGGCCACCACCTCGCCGGTCACGGTGATCACGCTCTCCAGCCGCAGGGCGTCGGCCGCGGCAAAGGCGGGGGAGCCGGCCGGGAAGACGATCTGCGTAAGGCCGTAATGGTCGCGCAGGTCGATGAACAGCAGCCCGCCATGGTCGCGCTTGCTGTGGACCCAGCCCGAAAGCCGCGCCGTCCGTCCGGCGTCGGCGGCGCGCAGCGCGGCGCAGGTATGGGTGCGGTAGGCATGCATGGGCGGGTTCCGGGACGTTGCGGGACGTGCGCGGCAGAAAGCGCCGCCCCGCGGCCAAGTCAATCGGCAGCCTTCGGGCGGCCGGGACGCGCGGCCCGCCGGCCTGACGGACGGGCCGCGAGCGTGTATATGCGTCGCATGTCCCGCTCCCTGCCGGAGTTCCCGGCCCCGACCCTGATCACCGAGACCGAAGCCCTCGCCGCCCTCTGCGAACGACTGCGCGCCGAGACCTATGTGACGGTCGACACCGAATTCATGCGCGACCGCACCTATTGGCCGGAGCTGTGCGTGGTCCAGCTCGCCGGCACGCACGAGGTCGCGGTCGTCGATGCCGAGGCGCCGGGCATCGACCTTGCCCCGCTCGGCGCGCTGCTCGCCGATCCGGCCGTGACCAAGGTGTTCCACGCCGCGCGACAGGACATCGAGATTTTCGTGCTGAAGTTCGGCGCCGTGCCGGCCCCGCTGTTCGACACGCAGGTGGCGGCGATGGTGGCCGGCTTCGGCGATCAGGTCGGCTACGACAGTCTCGTCTCCTCGCTCACCGGCGGGTCGATCGACAAGGCGCACCGGTTCAGCGACTGGTCCGTGCGCCCGCTGTCGCCGGCACAGATCACCTATGCCGCGGCCGACGTGACGCATCTGCGCGGCGTGTACGAACGGCTGCGCCAGCGGCTGGAGCGGGACGGCCGGCTCGACTGGGTGGCCGAGGAAATGGCGGTCCTGGCCGCGCCCGAGACCTATCGCCCCGATCCCGAGACCGCCTGGGAACGCCTGCGCCCGCGCACCAACAACCGCCGCTACCTGGCGCAGATACGCGCCATCGCCGCGTGGCGCGAGCGGGAGGCGCAGCGGGTGAACATCCCGCGCCAGCGCGTGCTGCGCGACGAGACCCTGCTGGAGATCGCGGCCACGGCGCCGACCACGCCCGAGGAACTCGGCCGCGCGCGCGGCATCAGCCGCGGTTTCGCCGAGGGGCGCACCGGCACGTCGCTGCTCGCGGTGGTCGCCGAGACGCGCGCCCTGCCGGACGAGGCGCTGCCCGAGGCGCCGCGCGCGCCGACCGGGCCGAAGCCCTCGCCCGGGCTGGTCGCGCTGCTGAAGGTGCTGCTGGCCGCCAAGTGCGAACAGCACCATGTCGCGCCGCGCCTGGTAGCGAGCGGGGACGACATCGACCGGCTGGCGGCGGAGGACGAGCCCGCCGTCCCGGCGCTGCACGGCTGGCGGCGCGACGTGTTCGGCGAGGACGCGCTACGGCTCAAGACCGGGCGCGTGGCGCTGACCTCGGCGGGCCGGCGGGTCAAGCTTCTGGCAGTGGACTGAACACGGCACGGCGCCCCCTTTGCCGGGGGCCTGCCGCCCGGATCAGCGGCCCGTCAGGATGCGCTCGACAAGCTGCTTCACGGTCGGGATGAACCCGTTCGAATAGAACGGGTCGCGCGCGAAGCGAAAGCCGTTATGACCGCTGAACATCAGCTCGTGGTCGATCGACGGCGCGTCGGGCGCGGTGTCGTGGATGATGTTCTGCAGCGTCTTCTGGATGCAGAAGCTGCGCGGATCGGCCTTCTTGCCGTTGGTGTAGTCGGGGCCGTGCTGGCTCCAGTTGGAGAAGCGGCACTGGCTCAGACAGCCCATGCAGGCGGTCTGGTCGGCATGGATCTCCGCAGCCTTTTCCGGCGTGACGAAGACCAGGGTCGAGTCCGGGGTGCGCAGCGCCTCGGTATGGCCCTGCCCCTCCCACTGCATCACGCGGCCGTAATCGCGGTCGGTCAGGTAGACGAGGCGCTTGCGCGGACCGACGCCATAGGCGGCAACGTGCTCGCCCACCGGTTCGGTCGTATAGGCGACCTGCCGTTCGCTGCGTTGACGCAGTTCCTCGATGAAGGCGTTCTTGACGGCCGACGAATAGAAGCCGGTCGGGCTGAAGCGCTGGAGCAGGATGTCACCCTCCTGCAGCGTCAGCAGCTTCTGCTTCCAGGCGTCGGAGATCGGGCTTTCCTTTGTCAGCAGCGGGCGGGTGCCGAACTGGAACGCGATCGGGCCGAGGTCGGGGTTGTCGATCCAGTCCTGCCATTCCTCCAGCCACCACACGCCGCCCGCCATGACGATGGGCGTGTCGTGCAGGCCGAAAGCCCGCATCTGCTGGCGCAGGGCGAGCACGCGGGGGAACGGGTCCTCGGGCTTGTCCGGGTTCTCGCCGTTCGACAGGCCGTTATGGCCGCCGGCGAGCCACGGGTCCTCGTACACGACGCCGCCGAGCAGGTCGGCCGCCTTGTGATAGGCGCGCTTCCACAGGGCGTTGAAGGCCCGCGCCGAGGAGACGATCGGGTAGTAGTGGATGCCGAAGCGGGCGGCGATGTCGGACAGGCGATAGGGCATGCCCGCGCCGCACGTGAGGCCGTGGATCAGCCCCTTCGCCTGTTCCAGCACCTCGGTGATGATGCGTTCGGCGCCGCCCATCTCCCACAGGATGTTGGCATGGATGCGCCCGCGCCCGCCGGACAGTTCGTGCGCCTGCCGCGCCTGCTCGACCGCGCCCTGCACCGCATAGGCGACGAGTTCCTCGTGCCGGTCGCGGCGGGTCCGGCCGCGATAGATCTGCTGGATGCGCCGGCCCAGCCCGTCATGGCTGTCGGCGTTGACGGCCGAGAAGGTGCCGACGCCGCCGGCCAGCGCCCACAGGCCCGACGAACGGCCGTTGGAGACGGACACGCCCTTGCCGCCTTCCACCAGGGGCAGAACCTCCGCCCCGCCCATCCGTATCGCGTTGATCGCCCGCATCGGTCCCCCAGGCCCGGACCGGCCGCCCCGCGCTGCGCGGGGCCAGACCGGCCGGATACCAACAAATATCGTCCCGGCGGCCCCGTGCAAGCGGCACCCGCCAGGGCGGATGCCGTCGCACGCCGGCCGGACGGCTAGTCCGCCGCCGACGACTGGTCGGCGCCGCGGTCGCCGCCGCGCTCGCGGTCGGGCCGGCCCGCCTTGGCGCCCACCTGGTCGCTGATGTCGGCGCCCGTGGCCTGATCGACCACCCGCATCGACAGCTTCACCTTGCCGCGATCGTCGAAGCCGAGGACCTTCACCTTCACCGCGTCGCCCTGCTTGACCACGTCGGTCGTCTTGGCGACGCGGCCCTGCGACAGTTCGCTGATGTGCACGAGGCCGTCGCGCGAGCCGAGGAAGTTGACGAAGGCGCCGAACTCGGCGGTCTTGACCACCTTGCCGTTGTAGATCGCGCCGATCTCGGGCTCCGCGACGATGCCGCGGATGCGGTCGATCGCCGCCTGCGTGCGCTCCTGCTCGCTGGACGCGATCTTGATCGTGCCGTCATCCTCGATGTCGATCTTGCAGCCCGTCAGCTCGACGATCTCGCGGATCACCTTGCCGCCGGTGCCGATCACGTCGCGGATCTTCTCCTTCGGCACGGTGATCACGGTGATGCGCGGCGCGGTCGCGGCCACGTCGCCGCGCGCCCCGGTGATCGCCTTGGCCATCTCGCCGAGGATGTGCAGCCGCCCCTCGCGCGCCTGATCGAGCGCGATCTTCATGATCTCGGGCGTGATGGACGTGATCTTGATGTCCATCTGCAGGCTGGTCACGCCGACCTCGGTGCCCGCCACCTTGAAGTCCATGTCGCCGAGATGGTCCTCGTCGCCGAGGATGTCGGACAGCACGGCGAAGCCGCGATCCTCCTTGATCAGCCCCATGGCGATGCCCGCGACGGGCCGCTTCAGCGGCACGCCCGCGTCCATCAGCGACAGCGAGGTGCCGCAGACCGTCGCCATCGACGACGAGCCGTTGCTCTCGGTGATCTCGGAGACGACGCGCAGCGTGTAGGGGAACGCCTCCTTGGCCGGCAGCAGCGGATGCACCGCGCGCCACGCGAGCTTGCCGTGGCCGATTTCGCGCCGGCCGGGCGAGCCCATGCGGCCCGCCTCACCCACCGAATAGGGTGGGAAGTTGTAGTGCAGCATGAAGTGCTCGCGGTACTCGCCCTCGAGCGCGTCGATGATCTGCTCGTCCTGGCCGGTGCCGAGAGTCGCGACGCACAGCGACTGCGTCTCGCCGCGGGTGAACAGCGCCGAGCCGTGCGCGCGCGGCAGCACGCCGACCTCGGCCACGATCGGGCGGACCGTCTTGGTGTCGCGCCCGTCGATGCGCATGCCGGTGTCGAGGATGGCGTTGCGCACGATGTCGGCTTCGAGATCGTGGAAGATCGCGCGCGCCTTGTCGGTCGGCAGCCCCTCGGCGGCCAGCGCCTCGATCGCCTGCTTCTTGGCGGCGTCGAGCTTGGCGTAGCGCTCCTGCTTGACGGTCGCCTTGTAGGCGTCGGTCAGGGCGGGGCGGGCGATGGCGTCGACGCGGGCGGCGAGCGCCTTTTCCTCGTCCGACTTCTCCGTCAGTGCCCAGGGTTCCTTGGCGGCGTGCTCGGCCAGTTCGATGATCGCCTGGATCACCGGCTGGAAGTTGGTATGGCCGAAGGTGACGGCGCCGAGCATGACCTCCTCGGTCAGCTCATGGGCCTCGCTCTCGACCATGAGCACGCCCTCGGCGGTGCCGGCGACGACGAGGTCGAGCTGGCTCTCCTCGGTCTCCTGCATGGTCGGGTTGAGGATGTACTGGCCGTCCTTGTAGCCGACGCGGGCGGCGGCGATCGGGCCGAAGAACGGGATGCCCGACAGCGTCAGCGCGGCGGAGCAGCCGACCAGCGCCACGATGTCCGGATCGTTCTCGAGATCATGGCTGAGGACGGTCGCGATGACCTGCACCTCGTTGCGGAACCCCTCGGGGAACAGCGGGCGGATCGGCCGGTCGATCAGGCGCGAGACCAGCACCTCGTTCTCGCTCGGCCGCCCTTCGCGCTTGAAGAAGCCGCCGGGGATCTTGCCGGCGGCGAAGGCCTTTTCCTGATAGTTGACCGTGAGCGGGAAGAAATCCTGTCCCGGCTTGGCGGTCTTGGCGCCCACCGCCGTGCAGAGCACGATGGTGTCGCCGTAGCGGACCAGCACGGCGCCGTCGGCCTGACGGGCCATCTTGCCCGTCTCCAGCACGAGCGTGCGCCCGCCCCACTCAAGTTCCTTACGGAAGTAGTTGAACATTCAGCAATCCTTCGGACAATGCGCGTTCAAGCGGTGTCCGGCAGCCTCCTGTCCGATCAGGGCACGGCGTCTCGGGCGGCATGGGTGTTGCGGACCCGTCCCCAGGGGCCGCACAGCCATGTGGCCGGAGGCGCCGTCGCATGTTCCGAGGATCGGAAGGGCGACGCACCGGTCGTCCGCCGCGTGACGCGGCTCGGGCCGCACGCCCCCATGGCGTGCGGCATCATCGAATCCCCCGACATATGGGCCCGGATGGGCCCAAGCGTCAGAGGCCGGCGCCGCGGATCAGCGGCGCAGGTTCAGTCGGCCGATCAGCGCCTCGTAGCGCTTCACGTCCTTGGCCTTGAGGTAGTCGAGCAGACGGCGCCGGCGACCGACCAGCATCAGCAGGCCGCGGCGGGAGTGGAAGTCCTTGGCGTGGGTCTTCAGATGCTCCGTCAGGTTGGCGATCCGCTCTGACAGCAGGGCCACCTGCACTTCCGGGCTGCCGGTATCGGCGGTGCCGGTTGCGTATTCGCCAATGAGCGCCGTGCGGCGCTCGGCCGTGATCGACATCGGATGTTGCTCCGCTGGTCGGGGTTACAGGATGCGCTCGGGCCGCAGCCACCCGTCCTCCAGGCGGCAAAGACCGATCACGCGCTGCCCCGCCATGGCGCGGGCCAATCCCCCATCGGGATCGGCCGCGTCCGGAATCCGGCCCATCAGAGCGACCAGGCTGATGGCCTGGCCGTGCGTCAGGTCGGCGGCCTCGCTTTCCGTCAGGGCCAGAGCCGGGATGTCGGCCAGCGCGGTCGCAACGGGAAGCAGAAGGTCCGGGGAAGCGCGCGGGGTATCAGGCCCCGGCGTGACTTTGTCCAGCGGAATCGCCTGGGCCTCGGTGAACGGGCCGACCCGCAGCCGGCGCAGGGCTGCGATATGACCGAGCGTGCCGCAGGCGGCGGCGAGGTCGCGCGCCAGGCTGCGCATGTAGACGCCCTTGCCGCTCGCCACCTCGAACACCGCGTGATCGGCGTCCGGCCGCTCGATCAGGTCGAACCGGTCCACCCGCGCCGGGCGCGGCTCCAGCACCGGGGCACGGCCCTCGCGCGCCATGTCATAGGCGCGCTCGCCCGCCACCTTGATCGCCGAATAGACGGGCGGGATCTGCATGATCAGGCCGGTGAAGCGCGGCAGCGCCGCGCGCAGCGCCGCGTCGGTCGGACGCTCGGCAGATGTCGCGGTCACCTGTCCGTCCGCGTCGTCGGTGTCGCGCGCCTCCCCCAGGAGGAGGGTGAAGCGGTAGAGCTTCGTGCCGTCCATGACATAGGGCACGGTCTTGGTCGCCGCGCCGAACGCGACCGGCAGCACCCCCGTCGCCAGCGGATCGAGCGTGCCGCCATGCCCCGCCTTCTGCGCGTCGAAGCCGCGACGGACGCGGTTGACCACGTCGGTGCTGGTCAGCCCGGGCGGCTTGTCGATGATCAGCCACCCGTCGAGCGGGCGGCCACGCGGTTTGCGGCGGGACATGCGGGATTTCTCAGGAAAGGGCGGGCAGGCCGATGGCGGCGGGGGCGATCCGCGCCGGCGGCATCTAGGGGGCGCCTTCGTCCGGGCCGGCCGGCTCGTCGAGGTCGTCGTCGGGTTGGCCGGCATCGTCGCGGCGATCCGCGTCGTCGGTCTCCCCGATGCCGAGATCGCGCGCGACCTCGGGGCGGTGCAGCAGGGTGTCGATCTTCATCGCGTAATCGAGCGTGTGATCCGGCTGGAACGACAGGTCGGGGGCGTGCCGCAGGCGCAGGGCGTGGGCGATCTGGGCGCGCAGGAACGGCGCCGCGCGGCGCAGGGCCGGCAGCACCTCATCCACGTCCGACCGGCCAAGCCGCGCGACGAAGGCGGTCGCGCGCTTCAGGTCCGGCCCGATCCGCACCTCGGTCACGGTGATCGTCACGCCCGCGAGGTCGGGGTCGCGCACGTCGCCGCGGCCGAACACGCCGGCGAGGACGTGGCGGATCTCCTCGGCCACGCGCAGCTGCCGCTGCGTCGGCGCCTTC
>NZ_BANB01000030.1 GCF_000964365.1 Acidisphaera rubrifaciens HS-AP3
GGCGCCTACGGCTTCCGCCGCTGGACCGCGACCGTCACCGCGCCGCCCGCCGGCACCCTCGCCGCCATGATCCGCTGCACCAACACGCACGGCGTGGCGCAGCCCGCCTCCGCCAACTGGAACGGCGGCGGTTTCATGCGCAACGTCATCGAGACCGTGCGGCTGGCCGTCGCCTGACGCCCGCCCGCAAAGGAGCCCCCGCCATGATCCGCATGCTCGCCCTGCCGCTGCTGCTCGCCGTCCCGGCCGTTGCCTGGGCCGCCGACCCGCAGCCCTTCCCGCCGCTCTCCGTCACCCTGCCGCAGAGCGACAGCCTCTATCCCGGTGGCGCATCCGCCGACGCGATCAACAACAACTGCCTCGCCTGCCATTCGGTCGAGATGGTGCAGATGCAGCCGCCGCTCGGCCGCGCCGGCTGGACGGCGGAGGTCGCGAAGATGCGCGGCACGTATCACGCGCCGGTGGACGACGCGGACGTGCCGGCGATCATCGCCTACCTCGTCGCCCGCGACGCCGCCGCTCAGCCGCCGACCTCGTCGCCCACCCAGTCCAAATAGGCCGCCAGCCCGTCCGCGACCGGCACCGCGACGATGCACGGCACCGTGTAGCTGTGCAGCGCCGCGACCCGGTCGCGCAGACGGGCGAACGCCGCCCGGGTCGTCTTGGCGATCAGCGCCCATTCGGGCCCGCTCTCGATCGCCCCCTGCCAGCGATAGATCGTCTCGTGCGCGCGCAGGTTCACGCAGGCCGCCAGCCGTTCCTCCACCAGGGTCCGCCCGATCCGCCGCGCCTCGTCCGCGTCGGCGCAGGTGACATAGACGAAGACGATGTCCGCCATCCCTACATCGTCGCCCCGATCTGCCACGGCACGAATTCGTTCTGACCGTAGCCAAGCTGCTCGGACTTCGTGCGCGCGCCCGACGCGACGGCGAGGATGGTGTCGAAGATCTCCCGCCCCTTGTCCTCGATCGACACGCCGTCGAGGATGTCGCCGCAGTTGATGTCCATGTCCTCGGTCATGCGGCGATACAGGTCGGAATTGGTCGCAAGCTTGATCGACGGCGTGGGCTTGCACCCATAGGCCGAGCCGCGACCGGTGGTGAAGCACAGCACGTTCGCCCCGCCCGCCACCTGTCCCGTCGCCGCCACCGGATCGAAACCCGGCGTGTCCATGAACACGAATCCCCGCCGGTCGATCTGCTCCGCATAGCGATAGACGCCGCGCAGCGTCGTCGTCCCGCCCTTGGCCGCCGCCCCCAGCGACTTCTCCAGGATCGTCGTCAGCCCGCCCGCCTTGTTGCCGGGCGACGGGTTGTTGTTCATCTCCCCGCCCAGCCGCGCGGTGTAGTCCTTCCACCAGTTGATCAGCCCGACCAGTTTCTCGCCCACCTCGACGCTTTCGGCGCGCGCGGTCAGCAGGTGTTCGGCGCCGTAGATCTCCGGCGTCTCCGACAGGATCGCCGTGCCGCCGTGGCGCACCAGCAGGTCCGCCGCCGCCCCGAGCGCCGGGTTGGCGGTCAGGCCGGAATATCCGTCCGATCCGCCGCATTGCAGCGCGAGCGACAGCAGCGACGCCGGCAGTGTCTCGCGCCGCGCCGCGTTGGCCGCCGGCAGCATGTCGCGTATCTGCGCCACCGCCGCCTCGACCGTTCGCCGCGTGCCGCCGCTTTCCTGGATCGTCAGGCTGCGGAACCGCTCGCTCTCCTCGATGCCGTATTGCGCCTTCATCCGGCCGATCTGGAACACCTCGCAGCCGAGCCCGACCAGCACGACGGCGGCGAGATTCGGATGGCTGGCATAGCCCCATTGCGTGCGCGTCAGCAGGTCATAGCCCTCGCCCTGCCCGGCCATGCCGCAGCCGGTGCCGTGCACGAACGGCACCACCCCGTCGATGTTCGGATAGTCGCGCAGGATGCCGGACCGCGCGATCTCCTCGGCGATGAAATGCGCGACCGTCGCCGAACAGTTCACCGAGGTCAGGATGCCGATATAGTTGCGCGTGCCCGCGCGCCCGTCCGGGCGGCGGTATCCCTGAAACGTCGCCTGCGCCGCGGGCGCCAGCACGTCCTCGGCCCGCGCCTCGCTGGCGAAGGCATAGTCGCGGTCGAACTCGTGCAGCACGACGTTATGCTCGTGCACCCACGCGCCCGGCTCGATCGGGGCGGATGCGAAGCCGATGATCTGCCCGAACTTGCGCACCGGCGCGCCCTCCGCGATCGGCACGGCGGCGATCTTGTGCCCGCGCGGCACCCGCGCCGTCACGGCCGGTCCCGCGGGAAGGACGGTGCCCGCCGGAACCGTATCGACGGCAATCAAAACGTTGTCCTGCGCGTTCAGACGCAGCGTACGCGGCTCACCCATCCGGTCTGCTCCTCCCCCCAACGCGGCGAGTGTTCCACGCGCGGGCGGCGCCGTCGAGATGGCGCCGCCGCGGTCCGGATTTAGCCCCGGGGTTCAGCCCCCGATCGTGCCGACGATCGACTTCTTGATCGACGCGCCCAGCGTGTATTTCGGATCGACCATGTTGCCCAGCCGCACGCGCCCGCACTGCGTCAGCAGCATGTAGGCGTCGATTTCATCGAAACCGAAATCCGCGGCGAGCCAGCGCGTCAGCTCGCGATAGGCGATGCGCGCCGCGTCTTCCATCGGCCGGGCGGAGCCGATGGTCATGTAGAACTCGGCGTTCTCCAGCCGCGGCCACGCCAGCGTCCAGCCCTTGATCAGATCGACCTGCACGGTGGTCACCGTCGGATGCTCCAGCGCGACACCGCACAGTTCGCCGTCGCCCTGCGCCGCGTGACAGTCACCGAGGTACAGCAACGCCCCCGGCCGGTTGACCGGCAGATAGATCACCGCGTCCGGCGCCACGTCCGGCAGGTCCATGTTGCCGCCGTAATAGTCGGGAACGAGGCTGCTGATCGCCTCGATCTCCGGCGAGGTGCCGATCGTGCCGATGAACGGCTCGTAGGGCAGCGTGATGCGGTCATTCCACACCGTCCCGTGCTCGGCCGTGACATGCAGCTTCTTCACCCGCTCCGGCAGCGCGGGATTGAGCATCGCCGTCGCACCGTTCGACACCAGGCCGCCGAACTCCGGCATGATCACCGTTGTGCCCACCGGCTGCGGCCCGCGCGGCACGATGGAGCGGATCAGCACGGCGAGGCAGTCGCCCTTTTCCGCGCCCTCGACATAGATCGGCCCGTTCTGCGGGTTCAGGTAGGGGAAGTTCAGGATCGCGCTCGGGCTGTCGGTCTCGTGCTTGATCGCGCCCTCGAACGCGTCATGCGTCTCGCACGCCACCACGTCGCCGGGCTGGATGCGCAGCACCGGGTCCGCATAGGGGCCATAGACGTAGCGATACTTGCCCTGCGTCGCCTCGGTGATGCTGTGGCTGGCGGCCGGCTTGCCGCGCGCCACCGCGCGGCGGGCCATGATGGATTGGTCGAACCAGGACATGCGCGCTGCCTCCTGCTGCTGCCCGTCCAGCATGCGCCGATCCGCGCCGAGCGTCGATGTGCGCGTCCCTGACCGGACAGCCCGGCGGGTTGCGCCGCCGCCACCCCCGCGCCTAGCGTCGTCACGTCCCCAGCCGGAGGCAGACCGCGCCGCCATGACCGACATGCCCGCCCCCGACGCCGCCCCCGACGCTTCGTCCGGGGACACGTCCATCTGGGCGCCCGAACTCGCCGAACTGCGCCGCCGGCAGGCGCTGGCCGAACAGATGGGCGGCCCGGACAAGGTCGCGCGCCAGCACGCGGGCGGCCGCATGACCGTGCGCGAGCGCATCGACGCGCTGATCGACCCCGGCAGTTTCCATGAAATCGGCGCGACCGCCGGCCGCGCCGAATACGACGACGCGGGCAACCTCGTCACGCTCACGCCGTCGAACTGCGTGATGGGCCGCGCCCGCATCGACGGCCGCCCGGTCGTCGTCGTGGGCGACGACTTCACCGTGCGCGGCGGCTCGGCCGACGCCACCATCTTCCAGAAGCCGCTGATGGCCGAACGCATGGCCGGCGAGTGGCGCCTGCCCATCATCCGCGTGATCGAGGGCTCGGGCGGCGGTGGCTCGGTGAAGACGATCGAGACCACGGGGCGCGCCAACCTGCCCGGCGGCGTGCCCTCCGGCATCGCGTTTCACCACGTTACGCACACGCTCGGGCTCGTGCCCGTCGTCGCGCTCGGCCTCGGCTCCGTCGCCGGTCTCGGCGCCGCGCGGCTGGCGTCGAGCCATTATTCGGTGATGACGAAATCCTCCGCCATGTTCGTCGCCGGCCCGCCCGTCGTCGCGCGCATGAACCCGCAACGCAACGCCGTCGAGATGGACAAGCAGACGCTCGGCGGGTGGGAGGTGCAGACCCGCGCCGGCGCCGTCGATCACGCGGCGGAGGACGAGGCCGACGCCTTCGCCTGCGCCCGGCGGTTCCTGTCCTATCTGCCGCCCTCGGTGTTCGACCTGCCGCCGCGCGGCGCGCGCGACGACGATCCGGCGCGCGCCGACGACGCGCTGCGCAACGCCATCCCGCGCGACGTGCGGAAGGTGTACCGCATGCGCCCGATCATCGACTCCGTGGTCGATCGCGGCAGCTTCTTCGAAATGGGCCGCAATTTCGGCCGCAGCGTCATCACCGGCCTCGCCCGTCTCGACGGCTGGCCGGTGGCGCTGATGGCGGGCGACCCGTATCACTACGGCGGCGCCTGGACGGCAGAGGCGGCGCAGAAAGTCGTGCGCTTCGTCGATCTGGCGGAGACGTTCCACCTGCCGGTCGTCTATCTCGTCGACTGCCCCGGCTTCCTGATCGGCGCGGAGGCGGAACGCAGCGCGCTGATCCGCCACGGCGTGCGCGCGCTCGCCGCCGTCAACCAGTGCACCCAGCCCTGGTGCACCGTCATCGTGCGCAACTGCTTCGGCGTCGCCGGCGCGGTGCATCAGCCCGCCTCGCGCCTCTCGCTGCGCTACGGCTGGGTCTCCGCCCGCTGGGGCTCGCTGCCGCTCGAAGGCGGGATCGAGGCCGCCTACCGCGCCGATCTCGACGCCGCCCCCGATCCCGCCGCGAAACTGCGCGAGATCGAGGAGCGGCTGACGAAGCTGCGCTCGCCCTTTCGCACGGCGGAGACGTTCTGGATCGAGGAGATCATCGACCCCGCCGCCACGCGCGGGCTGCTGTGCGAGTTCGCCAACCTCGCCGCGCCGCTGCGCACCCCCGGCGCGCCGCGCTTCGCCCCGCGTCCCTGACAGGAGAGCCACACGACATGACACAGACCCGCGTGCTCGCCGACGTCAGCGGCAGCGTCTGGAAGATCGAGGCCGCCCCCGGCGATCAGGTGGCCGAGGGCGACACGATCCTGCTGCTCGAATCGATGAAGATGGAAATCCCCGTCCCCGCCCCCCACGCCGGCCGCATCGCCGCCATCCTGGTCGAACCCGAACAGGCGGTGACCGAGGGCGACGCGGTGGCGCTCATCGAGCGCTGAACGCGGGATGGTGTCGCGGTATCGGATCATCGGAGTGCTCGCGGCACTGGCCGCGACGACGGCCCCGGCCGCGTGCCCGGCGCGCGCGGCGGCACCCGTCGACCCGTCGTCGGTCGCGTCGGGCAGACCGGTATGGGTGGCGAGCGATACGGGCAAATCGCCCATCAATGCCCTGGTCGACATCGGCGACATGCGGCAGATCGGCGACGAACTCGATGTCGCGATCCGCTGGCCCTACTTGCCGCCGGCGGGCGGCCCGGAACAGCAGGAGCAGGACCGGGTCGTCTGCGGCCCGGACCACGCGGTGTCCTACACGATCAGCACCGGCGTCGTCGGGACCGGGGGCGCCTATACTGTCCAGCACACCTACGATGCGGCGGCGGAGCGCCGAAAGGCGTTCCGGTACGACGCCGACATGACAAAGGCCGGCGGCGGGCTCGACTCCTACGACACGGACCCGCGCAGCCTCGCCTGCTGGGCGGCCGCGCGGAAATGCCGGGGCGAGGCGGTCACCTGGCCGCCGCCGCCCGACAACGCCGCGCTCGACAACTCCGCGCAGGCGCTGGCGACGAACGCCGCCTACAACAAGGGCTTCGTGCCCACCTGCCGGCTGCCGTAACCGCTCGCGCCGCGCGC
>NZ_BANB01000029.1 GCF_000964365.1 Acidisphaera rubrifaciens HS-AP3
TTGCTTGCGGGCTGGCGGGTGCCGCTGCGCCTCGCGCTGCTGTCGCCGGCGGGGCGGCCGGTCGCGGTCACGGGCGACATCGCCGGCTTCTGGTCCGGCGCCTGGGCCGACGTGCGCCGCGACATGCGCGGCCGCTATCCGAAGCACGACTGGCCGGAAAACCCTGCCGAATCCTCATCTCGCTGCCATCATCGCGGCAGGCCATCTGGTTCATGACAAACCTTTCGTGCGATGCATGCGCGACGGAACGGAGTAAACGCCGCATGAGTGCCGCCGCCATGTCCCGTCGCACCCTCGGCGCGCTCGTGCTCGGCCTAAGCCTCGCCGCCTGCAGCAGCGGCACCCCCACCGCCAGCGCCGGGACCGCGCCCGCGACCTTCGCGCCGCTGGTCAAGAAGGTGCTGCCCTCGGTCGTCAACATCGCGGTGACCGAGGTCGTGTCCGGCAACGACGTGATGGCCGACCTGCCGCCGGAGCTGCGCGGCACGCCGTTCGAGCGGCAGTTCCGCGACCGGTTCCGCGACCGGCGCGAACAGATCCTCGGCGCCGGCTCGGGCTTCGTCATCGACCCGTCCGGCGTCATCGTCACCAACAACCACGTCGTCGGCCACGCGGCGAAGATCGTGGTGTCGCTCTCCGACGGGACCGAGCTGCCGGCGACCGTGATCGGCACCGACTCGCTCACCGACATCGCCGTCATCAAGGTCAACGCCGGGCACACGCTGCCCGCCGTGAGCTGGGGCGACAGCCGCGCGGTGGAGGTGGGCGACTGGATCCTCGCCGCCGGCAACCCGTTCGGCCTCGGCGGCTCCGTCACCGTCGGCATCGTCTCGGCGCGCGGGCGCGACATCGGCGCCGGCCCGTTCGACGACTTCCTGCAGCTCGACGCGCCGATCAACCCCGGCAATTCCGGCGGTCCGACCTTCAACCTCGACGGACAGGTGGTGGGCGTGAACACCGCCATCGTCTCGCCGACCGGCGGCTCGGTCGGCATCGGCTTCGCGATCCCGTCGCAGATCGTCGAGGGAATCGTGGCCGACTTGCGGTCCAAGGGCCATATCGATCGCGGCTGGCTCGGCGTGTCGGTGTCGGAGTCCGACGCCGCGGGCAAGGTGAGCGGCGTCACCATCGCGGGCGTCGACCGGCAGGGACCGGCGGCACGCGCCGGCGTGCGTGCGGGCGACATCGTGACGGCCGTCAACGGCGACCACGTGGATACCGCCCGCGGGCTGATCCGCGCCGTCGCGGCGACGCAGCCCGGCACCGTCGTGCACCTGTCGCTGCTGCGCGCCGGACGGGCATTCGACGTATCGGTGACGGTCGGGCATCGCCCGGCCGACAGTGCCGGCTGAACGGGAGGACGGGACGCATGCGCATTCTGCTGGTGGAGGATGACCGCGACGTGGCCGGGTTCGTGCTGCGCGGCCTGCGCGAAGCCGGGCACGTGGTGGAACACGCCGACAACGGCCGCGACGGGCTGTTCATGGCCGCGAGCGAGACGTTCGACGCGGTGATCCTCGATCGTCTGCTGCCCGGCGGCATCGACGGGCTGCGCCTGCTGGAGACGCTGCGCGGACAGCAGAACACCGTGCCGGTGCTGTTCCTGTCGGCGCTCGCCGACGTGGACGAGCGGGTGCGCGGGCTGAAGGCCGGCGGCGACGACTACCTGACGAAGCCGTTCGCCTTCTCCGAACTGCTCGCGCGGGTCGAGGCGCTGGCGCGGCGCGGCAAGACCGAGGGGCCGGTGACGCGGCTGACGGTAGCCGACCTCGAACTCGACCTGCTGTCGCGGCAGGTCAAGCGCGCCGGGCAGAAGATCGATCTGCAGCCGCGCGAGTTCCGGCTGCTTGAGTACCTGATGCGCCATGCCGGGCAGGTCGTCACCCGCACCATGCTGCTGGAGGGCGTGTGGGACTACCATTTCGATCCGCAGACCAACGTGATCGACGTCCACGTCTCGCGCCTGCGGCAGAAGGTGGACAAGCCGTTCCCGACCCCGCTGATCCACACGGTGCGCAACGCGGGCTACATGCTCCGGGCCGAGGCGGTGTGACGGCGGCCACGACCGCGATCGACCGGGCCGCCGCGGCCGATCCGCCCCGGCCGCCCCACGCGGCCGCCGGAGGGGCGCGGCGAGGGACACATCCGTCCTGGCTGCGCTCGGCGAGCTTCCGCTTTGCCCTCGTGTACGCCCTGCTGCTGGCCCTCAGCGCCTCGGCGCTCTGCGTCTTCCTGTGGTGGGCGACCGCCGGCCTGCTGGACCGGCAGACCGAGGCGGCGATCCGCGCCGACGCGCAGGGCCTGTCGGAACGCTGGACCGAGGGCGGGCTGCCGGCCCTGCTGCTGACCATCGACGACCGGCTGGCGCAGAACGTGGACGACGACGCGATCTACCTCGTCGTCGGGCCGAGCATGCGGCGCCTCGCCGGCAACCTGCCGATCTGGCCGTCCTTCGTGACCGAGGCGAACGTCCCCTATCCGCTCGACGTCACCCGCGCGGGCGTGCCGAGCCGGGCGCGGGTCGAGCGGTTCGACCTGCCAGGCGATTTCCACCTCCTTGTCGGCCGCGACGCGCGGGTGCGGGCCCAGCTGCGCGGGCTGCTGACGGACGCGCTGCTGTGGTCGCTGATCGTGGTCGCGGCCATGGCCTCGGCCGGGGCGCTCCTGGTGCGCAGCCTGTTCCGCCGCACGCTCGCCAACGTGTCCGACACCGCCGCCGCCATCGCCGGCGGCGACTTCACGCGCCGGGTCCGCCTGTCCGGAAGGGGCGACGAGTTCGACCAGCTCGCCGACACGATCAACGAGATGCTGGACCGCATCGGCCGGCTGATGGAGGGGGTGCGCGCCGTCTCCAACGCCATCGCCCACGACCTGCGCACGCCGATCACCCGCGCGCGCACGCGGCTCGAGGACGCGACTCTGCACGCGGCGACCGAGGCGGAGCTGCGCTGCGCCATCGACCGCGCGACCGCCGACCTGGACGGCATCGTGGCGGTGTTCCAGGCGCTGCTGCGCATCGCGGAGATCGAGGCCGGCTCGCGCCGCGCCGCCTTTGCCCGCGTCGATCTCTCGCCCGTGCTCGTCGACCTCGCCGATCTGTATGCGGCGGCGGCAGAGGAGCGTGGCCTCGCGCTGCTGACCGAATATCCGACGCAGCCCGGCGCCCTCGCCGTCTATGGCGATCGCGGCATGGTGCAGCAGGCGCTGGCCAACCTGATCGACAACGCGATCAAGTTCTCGCCGCCCGGCGGCACCGTGACGCTTGCCGCCCATGCCCAGCCCGAACGGGTGGACATGCTGGTGATCGACCACGGCCCGGGCATCCCGCCGGCCGATCGCGGGCGGGCGACCGAGCGCTTCTTCCGCGGCGAGACGGCGCGGCACACGCCGGGCGCCGGGCTCGGCCTCGCGCTGGTACAGGCGGTGGCGCAGCTGCACGGCGGCACGCTGCTGCTCGAGGACGCCGGCCCCGGGTTGCGCGCCGTGCTGTCGCTTCCCCGCCACGGCGCGCAGGCGACCGTGCCCGTCTGACGAGGTTGTCATAGAGCGAACAGCCGCGCGACAGCGCCGGCGCGCTATATCGCCAAGATGCGCATGGGCGGGACAGGCGTGACATCCACGGACGGCGTCCGGGCCCAGCGGCGCCGTGTCGGCTGGCGCGCGGCCGCCGCGGGGGCCGCTGCCTGTGTCGCCGTCGCCTGTCTCGGGGCCGGCGGCGCCTTCGCCCCGGTCCTCGGCCAGGAGCCGGCCGTGCCCGATGCCGGCCGCATCATTCCCGATCCTGTTGGCGGCTCGGCATCAGGCGCCGCTGCCAGCACCGACGCCGAGGCGGTGACGACCGAGGACGGGCGCTACTGCACGCATCTGCAGGAAAAGCTGGCGCAGGTGGAACAGGGTGCGCTGCAGCCCCCGCTGCAGGAGGCGGTGAGCCTGTCCGCGGAGGGCACGCGCCTGTGCGAGGAGGGGAATGTCCGCGGCGGCATCCGGCGGCTGCGGCGCGCCCTCGTGCTGCTGATGCACGCGCGGCATGCCGCCCCGGACGGCGGCGGCGCCACGCTGCCCGACGCCGCTCCCCGTCCCTGACAGGCGCCGCCTGACAGGCGCGCCGGCCCGGATCGCTACCGGCCAGCCTCGTCGCCGCCCGCCTCATGCCGGAACGTGACCACAAGCACGTCGCGGTGGCCGGGCCGCGCCGGGTCCTCCGGCGTGATCGGCGTCACGCCGTGCAGCACGCGCAGGTCGTCCACCAGCGCCGCATCGAGCGGCTGCGCCAGGGTGAAGCTGCCGAGTTCGCGCCCATCCGGGGCGGCGACCGTGGTGACGCCCTCGCGCATGTTGTCGCGCCCGATCAGCAGCACCAGCACATGATCGACGCCGTCGCGGTGGCTGCCCTCGGGCGTCGGCCGCCCCTCGCGGCCGGCCCGCGCCTCGATGCGGAACTGATGACATTCGATGTGCCACGACTGCCCGGGGGTCAGCCGGTCCGCCAGGTCGCGGCACAGGGCGAGGATGCTGCGCATCGACCGGCTCTCGCCGACCTCCGCCGCGACGGGATCGAACCAGCGTTCGATGCCGCCGTTCAGCGGGTTGTAGTCGCGGCTCTGATAATGCGGCTGATGCGGCAGCCGCCGGATCGGACCGCCGCCCCGCGCCGCGCCGAACACGGCATGGCGCCGCTTCCGGTAGCGGCCGCCGTCGGCCATGTAGGTATCGAGCCCGAGATCATCCCAGCTCGCGGCGAAGCGGGCCCAGTCCTCCAGCCCGCCATGCGCCTCCAGCAGCGCCCGCATGTCCGGCGCGCGGACCAGGGCAAAGCCGTCCCGGCGCAGCGTCCCGGCCAGGCCCGCCGTCGCATCGGTCCCAACATTCATGGCGTGTTCTTTCCTGCCGCCCGATCGATCAGCACCGTCTGATCGATCACAAGCTTGCGGTGGGGGAACGGCATCTCGATGCCAAGCTCGTCGAAGCGCCGCTTCATGCGGCGGTTGAATTCGCGCATCACCGACCACCGCCCGAACCGCGTGCACATGATCCGGCACTTGATGACGACCGCGGAATCACCCAGATCATCCAGCCCCCATACCTCCAGATCGTCGAGGATCAGCGGCCGCCACGCATCCTCGGCGCGCATCTGCCGCACGATCGCGCGCAGCACCTCGACTACATCGTCATAGTCTTCCTTGTACGCAACGCCGCAGCGGATCACCGCGCGACTGTAGTCGCGGGTCATGTTGGTGACCGTCGTGACGGCGCTGAAGGGGACGATGTGCACCGACGCATCCTCGGCCCGCAGCCGGATGGTGCGGATCGACAGATCCTCGACCACCCCGGACAGGCCGCCGAGCGCCACGATGTCGCCCACCTGCATCGTGTTCTCCAGCAGCAGGAACAGGCCGGTGATTACGTCCTGCACTAGCTTCTGCGAGCCGAAGCCGATGGCGATGCCGATCACGCCGGCGCCGGCGAGCAGCGGCGCGATGTTGACGCCCACCTCGCTCAGCACCGTCAGCCCGACCACGATCAGGATCGTGGCCAGCAGCGCCGTGCGCACCATCGGCATCAGCGTGCGCAGCCGGGCCACGCGGGCAAGCTGCGCCTGCCGCGAGAGCCGGTCGATCTCGCGGTGGAAGCCGAAATTGACGCCCTCCCACACCAGCAGCGCCAGCAGCACGGTCACGCCGAGCGTGACCATCGCCGACAGCACCTGGTTGCCGAGCGGGTTCGTCACCAGCCAGACCAGCGCGCCGATGCCCCAGGACTGCAGCAGGCCGAACAGGGTGAAGGTGCCGACGACCAGGAAGATGCCGGCCCGCAGCACCGGCTGATAGATCTTCAACCGGTCCTGCAGCCCCGGATATTTCTGCGCGAGTTCGGGCCGCGGGCGCAGCACGGTCTCCAGCCCCTGCAGCACCGTTGTCATGATCACCCGCGCCAGGGCGAGCACGACCACCGTACCGACGAAGACCCGCCACAGCCGCGCATAGCCGTCCGGGATCTCCACCGCCCAGATGATCCAGAGCGCCGCGTCGTAGAACAGCGCGATCCAGTGCCATGTCGCGGCGAAGCGGCGGCGGACCGCGGCGACTGGCCCCGTCGCCT
>NZ_BANB01000028.1 GCF_000964365.1 Acidisphaera rubrifaciens HS-AP3
GGCCGCCGTCACCGCCTGTTTGGACGGCGATCGGGGCGCGAGGGTGACGGCGTGCGACACGGTTGCAGAAACCTCCGGGTCAATGCTATCCAAGGTTGAGTACAGCAGCCCGGGCTTTGAATGCAAGTCATCACGGCGCCACGCGGCGGAGTCTCCGGATTTCAGCCGCGTCATTCAGCGACGGACGACATGCAACGGGGAACGATCCGCACGGCTGCCGGCCTTTGGGTGCTGCTGGCGTTGACCGTGTTGTGCGGAATGGTCGCGATGCGCCTCGGGCCGGCGGCTGATTTCGATTTGCGCAATTATCATCTCTATGACGCTCAAGCGCTGTTGGATGGCCGTATCCGGCAGGATCTCGCCCCTGCGCAAGCACAGACGTTCCACGCCCCGTCCCTGGATATCCTGATCGAATTGCTCCGCCGGCCCTTGAACGACTGGCCGCGCGTGTTCGTTTTTATCTTGGCCGCGCCGTATGCGCTGTGTGTCTGGTATGCATGGCGCCTGCAGGGCGTGATGCTACTCCGCTGGGGTCGCGCGCGCCACATTCTGAACGCAGCCGTAACCTTGGCCGCAGCAACCGGGGCGGCAGCGCTTCCCACGATCGGCACGCCGATGAGCGAGGCGCCGTGCATCGCCCTGCTGCTGGCCGCCTGCCTGATCTGCACGGGCGCGCCCGGCCGGCGCGGTCTCGTGGCGGCGGGCCTGTGCCTGGGCGCGGCCGTGGGGCTCAAGCTGAC
>NZ_BANB01000027.1 GCF_000964365.1 Acidisphaera rubrifaciens HS-AP3
GGGTCGCCGCCGGGCGGCCCCGCTGTTACGACCTGCCGAACCCGGGCGCGCCCGCGGGCCGGGCCGATTGGGTCGAACGCAGCGCCGTCTGCAACTGGCCCGACATCATCAGCGCACAGGCGACCGACGACCCCGCGCCGGGCGCCCCGCCCGGCAGCACGCTGATCCTTCACTCGCGCAGCGTGTATGGCTATTCCGATTTCGGCGTGAATGCCACGCGGGTGCGCGCGTGGCTCGCGGCGCTTGACGACGCACTGGCCCCCGACCTCGCAGGACACTGAACCCGATGCGCCGTTTCGCTCAGATCGTGAAGGAAGGGTGGCGGCTGACGCGCCCCTATTTCGTCTCCGAGGAGAAATGGTCGGCGCTCGCGCTGCTGGCCGTCGTGCTGCTGCTGAGCTTCCTCGGCGTGCGGGTGCTGGTGGTCTTCAATTACTGGAACCGCGAGTTCTTCAACGCGATCCAGAACAAGAACGTCACGGCATTCTGGGATCTGCTGCTGTTCTGGCAACACGGCAAGACCGGCCTTATGCCGGGATTCATCATCATCGTGACGGTCTACGTGGTGATGGCGCTGGTGCGCGTCTACCTGACGCAGTTGCTGCAGATACGCTGGCGGCGGTGGATGACGCACCGGTATGTCGACGCCTGGCTGTCGGGCAAGGCGTATTACCGCATCGGCCTCGCGACCGAACACGGCGCGGACCCGACCGACAACCCCGACCAGCGCATATCCGAGGACGTGCGCGACTTCGTCGACAACACGCTCAATCTCGGTCGCTCGTTCATCGCGACGATGATCGAGATGGTCAGCTTCCTGTCGATCCTGTGGACGCTGTCGGGGAGCGTGTCGCTATTCGGCCTGGTGATCCCGGGCTACATGGTCTGGGTCGCGCTGATCTATTCCGGCTTCGGCACGTGGCTGACGCACGTGATCGGTCGCAAGCTGATCGGCATCAATTTCCGCCAGCAACGCTACGAGGCGGATTTCCGCTATGCCGCGGTGCGGGTGCGCGAAAACGCCGAAGGCATCGCCCTGTATGACGGCGAGGCCGACGAGCGCAGCAACCTCGTCGCGCGGTTCGTCAACATCTACCGCAACTGGCGGCAGTTCATGAAGCGGACCGTCATGCTCAACAGCATGACGCTGACCTATGGCCAGATCGCCGGGATCTTCCCGCTCGTCGTCGTGGCGCCCCGATATTTCAGCGGCGCGATCGAGCTCGGCGGGATGATGCAGGTGGTCGACGCGTTCGGCCGCGTGCAGGGCGCGATGTCGTGGTTCGTCGATTCGTACAGCGGCAACACGCCGGACACCAACTCGCTCGCTCGCCTGCGCTCGATCATCGAACGTCTGACCACCTTCGACCGCGCGATCGAACAGGCACGCACGGAGGGGCGAATCGAGCGCACGGGTGGCGCGCCGGGTCGGCTTGCCGCCGACCGGCTGACGCTGGTGCTGCCGGACGGCACGACGCTGTACGAGGGGCTCGACCTCGACCTCCAGGCCGGCGAATCGGTCGCCATCGCCGGCCGCTCGGGCAGCGGCAAGTCGACGCTGTTCCGCGCGCTCGCCGGCATCTGGCCGTACGGCACGGGCCGCCTGATGCTGCCGGCGGAGACGACGCTGTTCCTGCCGCAGCGGCCCTATATCCCGCTCGGCAGCCTGCGCCGCGTCGTCACCTATCCCGATCAGGCGCGGGCCGCCGACACCGGCGCAATCGAACACGCGCTGCGAGTCGTCGGGATGGGCGACCTCATCCCGCTGCTGGACGCCGAGGATCATTGGGCCACGCGCCTGTCCGGCGGCGAGCAGCAGCGCATCGCCTTCGCGCGGGCGATCCTCGCCCGGCCCGACTGGCTGTTCCTCGACGAGGCGACCGCCAGCCTCGACCCGGAAAGCGAGGCGGAACTCTACCGCGCGCTGCACGAGGCGTTGCCGCGAACCACCATCGTGTCGATCTCGCACCGGCCGGAAGTCGCGGCGCTGCATGACCGGCGCCTGTTGCTGCGCCGGGAGCCGGGCGGGCGCGTGCATCTTCAGGACGTGACGCCCGCCCCCGCCGCCGCGCAATAGGTGGCGGCACTACCAGCCGCGCCGGTGGGCGTGGTGGCGGTGATACCGCGCCCGCCCCGGCACGAACGGCGTCGCCACCGCCGCGCGCGCGTTCCAGTCGCGCAGGAAATCCGCCGCGATCGGCGAGCTGTCGATGAAGGTCACGTCCTCCACGTTCCGTCGTTCGGCGGCGCGCGTGTAGTTGTACGAGCCGCCGATCACCAGATGCCTGTCGATGATGATGGCCTTGATATGCGCGAGCCCGTCGGGCGCATCCACGAGGACGACCAGGCCGGCCGCGGCCGCCGACGCCGCGCGGCCGCCCCGGTCATGCAGGGCGGACGCATCCAGCAGCAGTCGCACATCCACGCCACGCCGCGCCGCCGCGATCAGCGCCGCGAGGATCGGGCGGGACGTGAAGGCATAGGCCTGCATCCGTATCTCGGACCGCGCGGCGTCGATGGCGGCGAGGATACGCCCGAGGCAAGGCTCGCCTGCGGTAAAACAGACCGTCACGTCCGCCGGGACCGCGAACGCGCGCGCGACCGGCGCGACGACGAGGCACGCCGCCAGCAGCAGCGCGCCGGCGCGCCTCATCGGTTGCGGAAGCTGTCTTCCCAGACTTCGCGGTACAGGCCGACGATCGCGGCGGCATCGGGCACGCGCGGATTGTTGCCCGGACTGCCGGAGGCCAGCGCCTGGTCCGCCATCAGGGACATGCGTCCGTGCCAGTCCGCCTCCGCGATGCCATAGGCGCGCGGGCTCGGCACATCGAGGTCGCGGTTGAGCGCGGCAAGCCCGTCCACCAGCTTCGCGCATGCGGCGGCATCATCGTCGCCGGCTCCGGCAAAGCCGATCGCGCGCGCGGCCGTCGCATAGCGCGCCGCCGCGCCGTCGATGCTGTAGCGGGTGACCGCCGGCAGCAGCATGGCGTTCGACAGGCCGTGCGGGACGTGGAAATGCGCGCCGATCGGGCGCGACATGCCGTGCACCAGCGCGACCGAGGCGTTGGAGAACGCAAGCCCCGCCTGCGTCGCGCCGAGCATCATGCCCTCGCGCGCGGCGGCGTTCCGCGGCTCGGCATAGGCGGTGCGCAGATGCCGACCAATCAGTGCCATGGCGGACAGCGCCAGCGCGTCGCTGAACGGATTGGCCCGCTGCGACACATAGGCTTCCAGCGCATGCGTCAGGCTGTCGATGCCGGTATCGGCCGTGGTGCGCTTCGGCAGGCCATAGGTCAGCTCGTAATCGACGATCGCCGCGAGCGGCAGGGCGGCGAGGCCCGCGATCAGCATCTTCTCCGACCGTTCGGTGTCGGTGATGACGGTGAAGCGCGTGCATTCGCTGCCGGTGCCGGCCGTGGTCGGCACGGCGATCACCGGCAGGCCCGGCCCGTCCGCCGCCGCCGGCACCTTGTAGTCGCGCATCCGGCCGCCGCCGGCGGCGAGGATCGCCATCGCCTTGGCCGTGTCGATCGGCGAGCCGCCGCCGAATCCGATCAGGCAGTCGAACCCGCCGCCCGCCAGGGCGGCCATGCCCGCCTCGACCACCGTGTCGGTCGGGTCGGGCACCGTGTCGCTGAACACCGCATGGCCGATTCCGGCCGCCGCGAGCGGTGCGCGGACCGCGTCGATCAGCCCGGACGAGACCATGAACGGGTCGGTGACGATCAGCGGACGGGACAGGCCGAAGCGGCGCAGCACGTCGGCGATCTGTGCCGCCGTGCCGCCGCCCACGACCATCGCGCGGGGGGCGGCGAACTGGATGACGCCCATCGCGTCCCCCGCGGCCGAAGGCGCTTAGGACCGGAAGTCCGGCTTGTCGCCCTCGATCTGGCGCAGGCAGGTCTCCCACACCATCCGCTGATGCTCCTCGCGACCTTCGCGGTTGAACTGCTTGGCGGTGTGCAGGCGCACTCCCTCGGGCGGAAGGATCAGCTCGGCCCCGCCCGACAGCGCCGCCACCTGCGCCTGGCACGCGCGCTCGAGATAGTAGATCTCCAGCCACGCTTCCTGGATCGTCGAACCGCAGGCCAGCAGCCCGTGGTTGCGCAGGATCATCGCCTTATAGGGTCCGAGGTCCTTCACCAGCCGATCGCGCTCGTCGAGGTCGAGCGCGATGCCCTCATACCCGTGATAGCCGATGTTGTTGTAGAACTTCATCGAATGCTGGCTGATCGGCAGCAGACCGTGCTTCTGCGCCGACACGGCGATCCCCGCCGCCGTGTGGGTGTGGATGACGCAGGTCAGGTCGTGGCGCTCCATATGGATCGCCGAATGGATGCAGAACCCGGCCGCGTTGACGACCTTGCCGTTGCCGCCGTTCGGTTCGACGATGTTGCCGTCCATGTCGATCCGGACCAGATCGGACGCCCGCATCTCGTGGAACATGCGGCGGTAGTCGTTGATCAGAAAGTGGTTCTCCGGCCCCGGCAGGCGCGCGCTGATGTGGGTGTAGATCAGGTCGGTCATCCGGTGATGCGCGATCAGCCGGTAGAGGGCCGCCAGATCGCAGCGGATGGCCCATTCCTCCTCGCTGATGCCGGCGAGCGAGGCCTGGCTGGTGATGACGTTCATGGCGTGCCTCCCGAACAGACGTTTCGCGATGGTCGCGCCGCAGCTGCGAAAGGGTCAAGCGTTGCCCGCGCATGCGCCGGTCCCGGCAGGCGCAGGGCGCCCATCGGAACCGCGCCCGGGATCGCGATTACTGCCCCAGCGTCTACTGCCCCACCGTCCTGGCGGCGACCGGTGTCGCCGCCAGGACGGTGGGGGCGGCCTGTGCCGTGCCCGGCGTCGGGGGCGACGCCTCGCGGGCGGCGCTGGTGGTCGCGG
>NZ_BANB01000026.1 GCF_000964365.1 Acidisphaera rubrifaciens HS-AP3
AGGAAGCCGATCGTCTGTTCCGCCGCCACCGCGAACCCGTGCGCGCGTAGCACGGAGGCGAAGGCGACGAACCGGTCAGCCGTCCCGTCGCCGCTCATGCCAGGCTCTCGCCGATCAGCGCCGGCAGGCGCGGGGTGATGTAGCGGAGGTCGTCCTCGTCCTTGATCGCCACGCCGACGCTGGCCTCGAGCGCCGCGGGCCAGGCCTGTCCGCGCCGCGCGAGCAGCGTCGCCGCCTCCGCCCATTCCACCGCCTCGGCCACGCCCGGCGGCTTCGCGAGCGGGGCCGCGCGCAGACGCCCGACCAGGGTCGCGACCGCCCGCGCCGTCGCCTCCATCACGCTGGACGCACGCATGGCGATGATCTGCGCCTCGCGCCGCGCGTCGGGATAGGCGATCCAGTGATAGACGCAGCGGCGGCGCAGCGCCTCGTGCAGTTCGCGCGTGCGATTCGACGTCAGCACGGCGACCGGCCGCTCATAGGCGCGCACGGTGCCGCGTTCGGGGATCGAGATCGAGAAGTCGGACAGGAACTCCAGCAGGAACGCCTCGAACTCGTGGTCGGAGCGGTCGATTTCGTCGATCAGCAGCACCGAGCTTTCGGGGTGGCGCAGCACGCGCAGCAGCGGCCGCTCGATCAGGAAATCGTCGGCGTACACGTCGAGCGGCGCATCCCCGGCCCGCCGCAGGGCCAGCATCTGCCGCGGATAGTTCCATTCATAGAGTGCCGCCGAGGCGTCGATGCCCTCGTAGCATTGCAGCCGCACGAGATCGCGGGCGAGCACGCCGGCCAGCGCCTTCGCCGCCTCGGTCTTGCCGACGCCGGGCGCACCTTCGAGCAGCAGCGGCTTGCCGAGCGCAAGGGCCAGATAGGCCGCGGTCGCGAGGCCGGCATCCGCGAGGTAGAAGGCGCCGCGCAGCGCGGATTCCAGCGCCTCCGGCCCGTCGATCCCCGCGACCGTCGCCCGCACCGCCATGGCTCAGCGCCCCGGCGCGCGGGCCGACGGCGGACGCGCGCCGCCCTGCGCCTGCAACGCGCGCAACACCCGCTCCGGCGTGATCGGCAGCTCGTCGACGTGAATGCCCACGGCGTCGTAGATCGCATTCGCGACCGCGGGCAGCACCGGATTGGCACACATCTCCCCCGGTCCCTTGCCGCCGAAGGGTCCGTCCGGCGCGGGGCGTTCCAGCACGGCGATGTCGTGCGGGCAGATATCGCCGGGTCCCGGCATCAGGTATTCGTTGTAGTCGCGCGGCGAATGCACCGGGTTCGGATAATACGGCTCCGTCGTCTCGTACAGGGCGTGGCTGACGCCCATCCAGGCGCCCCCGACCAGCTGCTGTTCGACGAGCCGCGGGTTGAGCGCGCGCCCCAGCTCGTAGGCCGAGCGCATGTACTGCATCGTCACCTCGCCCGTCTCGTCATCGACCTCCACGTCGACGATGAGGCAGGCATGGGCGTAGCATGTCGCCGGCGACATCTCGCCGGTTTCCGCATCGACGGCGGACAGCGGCACCAGGAAGATGCCGCGCCCGGAGATCGTCCGCCCCTGCCGGAACTGCGCGGCGATGGCGACGTCGCGCGTGGAGATCGACCGTCCCGGCGCGCCGCGCACATGGATGTTGCCGCGCCCGTCGGTCTCCAGATCGGCGGCATTGACCTCCAGCTCCTCGGCGGCCGCCTCCATCATCACCGCCCGCGCCTCGCGCGCGGCGACGGCGACGGCGTTGCCGACGCGGTGCGTGCCGCGCGAGGCGAAGCTGCCCATGTCGTGCGGGCCGGTATCGGAATCCGCGGTGTCGACATAGACATCCTCGACCGGCACGCCGAGGGTCTCCGCCGCGATCTGGCGGGTGACGGATTTCATCCCCTGGCCGAGATCGATCGCCGAGAGGCTGACGGTGAACTTCCCGGTTGGATTGGCGTGCACCAGCGCCTGGCTTGGGTCGCCGCCGAGATTCATGCCGATCGGATAGTTGATGGCGGCCACGCCGCGCCCGCGATGCCGTGCCATGTTCAGCGCCGCCGCC
>NZ_BANB01000025.1 GCF_000964365.1 Acidisphaera rubrifaciens HS-AP3
ACGCGCAGCGCGCCGTGCAGCGAATAGTCGTGCATCTTGTGCAGGGCGCGATACATCAGCCGCGCGAACATCCCCTCGATGAAGAAGGCGCGGCCGACCAGGCCCATCAGGTTGCCGACCGTCGAATAGCGGCCGAGCGACACCAGCGAGCCGAAATCCCGATAGACGAAGGGCGTCAGCTCGTGTCCGGCAAGGCGCCGGGCGATCTGGCCGACCATGTGGCTCGCCTGCTGATGCGCCGCCTGCGCGCGCGGCGGGACGGGGAAGTCGTGGCCGGGGCGGGGGCAGGCGGCGCAGTCGCCGATCGCGAACACGTCGGGGTCACGCGTCGTGCGCAGGGTCTGTTCCACGACGAGCTGGTTGATGCGGTTCGTCTCCAGCCCGTCAAGATTGCGCAGCACGTCCGGCCCCTTGACCCCGGCCGCCCAGACGACGAGTTCGCTCGCGATGAAGGTGCCGTCGGCGAGGGTGACGCCGGTGGCCGAGACCTCCGCCACCTTGGAATTGACGCGGACCTCCACGCCCATGCCGCGCAGCAGGGCGGTGGTTGCCAGCGAGATACGTTCCGGCAGGGCGATCAGGATTCGCGGCGCCGCCTCGATCAGCACGATGCGGACGTCGTCCGCCGGCCGGATGCGATGCAGGCCGGTCTCGACCATGCGATGGACGGTGTGGTGCAGTTCGGCGGCGAGTTCGGTGCCCGTGGCGCCCGCGCCCACGATCGCGATGTGCAGCTGGCCCGGGCGCACCGGCCCTTCCTGCGTCTGCGCGCGGATGCAGGCGTTGATGAGGCGGCGGTTGAAGCGCACCGCCTGGTCCGGCGTCTCCAGCGGCACCGCGTGGTGCGCGGCGCCGGGGGTGCCGAAATCGTTGGTGATGCTGCCGATCGCGATCACCAGCGTGTCATAGGGGATGTCGCGCTCCGGCGTGATCTGCCGCCCCTCGTCGTCGGTGGTGGCGGCGACGCGCACGACCTTGCGCGCGCGATCGAGCCCGATCATCGCGCCATAGCGATAGTCGTATCCATGGCGATGGCCATGCGCGAGGTAGTTCAGCTCCTCCTCGTTGCGGTCGAGGCTGCCCGCGGCGACGGCGTGCAGGAGCGGCTTCCACAGATGCGTGCGGGCGCCGTCGATCAGCGTCACGCTGATGTCCGGCTGCCGCCGATAGCGCCGGCCGAGCGTGGTCGCGAGTTCGAGCCCGGCGGCGCCGCCGCCGACGATGACAATATGATGTGGCTGCATAAGCCCATGCTAGAGCATGGGGCGTCCGGATGGAATCATCGCATGGCGGTCGCGCAAGGCGGGCCGCCCACCGGGCGGCCGCCGCGCGGGGCAGGCGCTCAGACGACGGTTCAGACGACGGTGAGGCCGACGTCGACGTTGTTGCGGGTCGCGTTGGAATAGGGGCAGACTTGGTGCGCCTTTTCGACCAGCGCCTCGGCGTCGGTGCGTGACAGGCCGGGGAGCGAGACGGCCAGCGCCACGGTGATGCCGAAGCCGCCTTCCGAGCGCGGGCCGATGCCGACGGTCGCGGTCACGGTGGCGGCGTCCGGCACTTTCGGGCCGCCCTGCGAGGCGACGAACTTCATGGCGCCGAGGAAGCAGGCGGAATAGCCGGCGGCGAAGAGCTGCTCCGGATTGTTGCCGGGTCCGCCGGCGCCGCCGAGTTCCTTCGGCGTGCTCAGCTTGACCTTGAGCGAGCCGTCCGTCGTCGCCGCCTCGCCGTCGCGGCCGCCGGTCGCCGTCGCCTTGGTGGTATAGAGCGCATTCACGGGCATGTGGTGTCAGTCCCTGTCTGTGTCGCCGGGTTCCGTGTCGCCGGGATCGGCCTCGTAAAGCCGCGCGGTCTCGGCGAACACCTCGTCGGTCGTGCGGCCCGCCCGATAGGCCGCGATGCCGCCCGCCGCGCGGTCGGCGTCGGGATGCTGGCGCGGGTCGGGTTCGGCCTCGCCGACGACGGTACGCAACGGGATGAGCGCCGTCCAGGCCGGCACGGCGTAATCGTCCTCGTCGTCATGCGGCGGCAGGTCGCGGATCTTGGCCGAGGCCTGGTCGATCGGCATCTCGACGACGCTGGTCGCCTTGATCTCCTGCGCGGACGGCGCGCGCAGCACGGCGCTGCGGCCGGGGAAGAAGCGGTTGATGAAGCCGTCCATCGCCCGCAGCTTCGCCGCCGGATCGGTGACGAGGCGCGCGCGGCCATAGGCCATGACGCTGCGGTAGTTGATCGAGTGGTTGAAGCCGCAGCGCGCCAGCACGATCGCGTCCATGTGCGTGACCGTCACGCAGACCGGCACGCCGTCCGCCTGCGCGCGCAGCATCCGGCTGGCCGAGGAGCCGTGCCAGAGCAGCGTCCCGCCCTCGCGCCAGAAGCCGGTCGGCGTGCAGTAGGGCTGGCCGTCGATGACATAGGCGACGTGGCACAGCATCGCCGCGTCGAGGATCGCGTGGACGGTCGCGTGGTCGTAATGGCCGCGGTCGTGGCGGCGGCGCAGCCGGTTGCGGTAGGTGACCGGATAGGCGGGCGTCTGGCTGTCCACGGGGTTCAGTCCCCCGCCAGACGGGCGGCGCCGAGCGGCGCGCCGAGGCGGATCAGCGGCGCGATCGCCGGCGCCGCGTCGATCGCCAGCACCGCGTCGGCGAGGGCGCGCGCCCGGTCGGCGCCGAGCACGGCGTCCGTCAGGCCGGCGAACTTGGCGCGTAGCCCGGCCTCGTCGGGGAAGTTCTCCGGCTCGCCGCGGGCGATCACCACCACGCGCTCATGCGTCTGCCCGGCGGCGCGCACGGTCAGCCGCGCGCCCATGTAGCGGGGGAAGTGGCGCTCGATCTCGTCGTCGGGGCGGCAGTCGATCTTCGGCAGCAGGCTGCGAATGGTCGGGTCGTCGAGGTGCTTGTAGCTGTCCCAGCCCATCTCGCCGGTCGCCAGCGCGCTCGCGATCACGAACGGGCCGCTGAACTGCCCGTCCACCACGTTGCGCGGGTCGCGCCGGCGTTCGATGTCATCGCCGATCAGGATCATGCCCGAGTGCGGCAGGCCGAGCACGACGCTCTCGATCGTCTCCGGCTTCAGCCCGATTTCCTCGCGCAGGGCGAGGGCGGCGTCGATGCCGGCATGGCCATAGCGGCAGGACGGGTAGGGCTTCACCGCGGTCGCCATCAGCTCGAACACGGTGCCGAGATCCTGGCAGACCCGCTCCGGCCGGGGCGAGGGGGCGTAGGCGGCGAGGAAGCCGTGCTTGCCCTCGATCGGCGCGGCGGCACCCTTGAACCCCTCGCGCGCGAGAGTCGCGGCGGCCAGGCCGGACATGGCGGCCCAGCCGACCTGGAATCGCTTGGTCCAGGCACCGTTGGCGAGGAATTGCAGGCTGCCGGCGCATTGGCTGAGCGCCGTGCCGAGCGCGCTCGCGACGCCGTCGGCATCGAGGCCGAACACCCGCGCCGCCGCCGCCGCCGCGCCGAACGCGCCACAGGTGGCGGTGGGGTGGAAGCCGCGGCGGTAGTGATCGACGGCCGGCAGGGCGACCGCGAGGCGGCACGTCACCTCATACCCGGCGATGATCGCCGCCAGCACGTCGGCGCCGGACGCGCCGGTCATCTCGCCCGCCGCGAGCGCCGCCGGGATCACCGGCGCGCCGGGATGCAGCGAGCCGCCCGCGTGCGTGTCGTCGAAATCGAGGCTGTGGGCCAGCGCGCCGTTCAGCAGCGCCGCCCCGGCCGGGGTGTAGCGGGCGGCATCGCCGAAGACGCCGGTGTTGCCGGCGGCCATGCCGAGCGCGCGGGCCATCGCCAGCAGGCTGGGCGTGCTTTCGGCATCGTGGCGGGCGCGCACGATGTTGCCGATCAGGTCGAGGACCAGCAGCTTCGCCCGCGCGACCACCTCGTCGGGGAGCGCCGGCAGCCGCGTGCCGGCCACGAACCGGGAAAGCGTGCCGGTGATGTCGGTCTCGGCCGTGCCCTGTGCCATGCTGGCGTCCCCCCGCGTTGGAGGACCATTGTCGCGGCGACGGGCGGATAATCCAACCCGTGCCGGACGCATTGCGGGTCGTATTTCGCGCCGCCCGCCCCTACCTCGGCAGCGGGCACCGAACGCTTCCGCCCGGGCACGGCAATTCACGGCAATCCACGAAGGCAGACCGTATGATCGACCTGCATTACTGGACCACGACCAACGGCCATAAGGTCACGATGTTCCTGGAGGAAGCGGGCATCGAGTACCGGATCGTGCCCGTCAACATCTCCACCGGCGCGCAGTTCCGGCCGGAGTTCCTGGCGATCTCGCCCAATAACCGCATCCCCGCGATCGTCGATCACGCCCCGGCGGGCGGCGGGGCGCCGGTCTCGGTCTTCGAGTCCGGGGCGATCCTGCTTTATCTGGCGGAGAAGACGGAGCGGTTCATCCCGGCCGACCTGCGCGGGCGGGTCGAGGTGCTGCAATGGCTGTTCTGGCAGATGAGCGGCCTCGGCCCGATGGCCGGGCAGAACCACCACTTCGTGCAGTACGCGCCGGAACGGATCGACTACGCGATGACCCGCTACATCAACGAGACCAACCGGCTGTACGGCGTGCTCGACCGAAGGCTCGCGGACCGGCCCTTTGTCGCGGGCGGCGAGTACACAATCGCCGACATGGCGTGCTATCCCTGGATCGTGCCGCATGAGCGGCAGAAGCAGGATCTGGCGACGTTCCCGAACCTGAAGCGCTGGTTCGAGACGGTGCGCGAGCGGCCGGGTACGGTGCGCGCCTATGCTGTCGCGAAGACGATCAACACGCAGTCCACCGTCACGGAGGCCTCGCGCGGTGTCCTGTTCGGGCAGACCGCGAGCAACCGTCCCGCGGGCTGACCCCGCGCGGCGCAAGGAGGAGATCGCACGATGAAACTTCCGGGTCCCGACCATCCCATCACCATCACCCCGAAGCCGGGGCGGGTGCGCGTGCGCGTCGGCGGCGAGGTGATCGCCGACACCACGCGGGCGCTGGAGCTGCGCGAGGCGTCGTATCCGCCCGTGCTGTATATCCCGCGCGCGGACGCGACGATGGACCGCATGACCCGCACCGCGCGCTCCACGCACTGCCCTTACAAGGGCGATGCGTCCTATTACACGGTCACGGCCGGCGGCCGGACGGCGGCGGACGCGGTGTGGAGCTACGAGGCGCCGTTCCCCGCGATGGCGGAGATCGCCGGGCATCTCGCCTTCTATCCGGACCGCGTGGACGGCATCGAGGTGGGCGGCTGACGGCGCCTCGCCGCTAGCGCCAGCGGCGGTGCAGCCAGAGCCATTGCTCGGGGTGCTCGCGTATCCAGCCTTCCACGATGGTGGTGATCATCTGCATGGTGGCGGGCACGTCGACCCGACCCTCGGCGTCGCGGGGCAGGTCGAGCGGCCCCACCGCGTCGACGCGCAGGCGCCGGTCCGGCAGGCGGATCACCCGCACGCCAACGACCGGGCAGTCGAACTGCCGCGCCAGCCGCGCGATCGTCGGGTTGGCGCGGCAGCGCCTGCCGAAGAAGGTGACATCGACCCCACGCGAGAAATGCTGATCGACCAGCGCGCCGAGATGCTCGCCCCGCTCCAGCGCGCCCGCCATCTCGAACACCGCCTCGCGCCGCGTGGAGATCAGCCGGCCCATCAGGCCGGAGCGGATACGCTCGATCTGGGCCGCGACGGCGCGGTTGTTGGGCATGCGGTAGACCACCGCCGACGGCAGGCCGTGCGCCGCCGCCGCGACCGCCGGCAGCTCCCAGTTGCCGAGATGGGCGGCGAAGCACAGCGCGGGGCGGCCGTCGTCGCGCAGGGCATAGAACAGCGGCGCGGAGTCCGTGACGATCCGCCCCGCGTTGGGCCGCGCCTCGTCATAGTCCCACAGCGCGCCGAGATGGACGTATTCCCCGGCCGTGCGACCGAGATTTTCCCAAACGCCCCGCAACGTCGCCTCGATCCAGGCCGGATCGGCGTCGGGGTAGGCGGCGCGCAGGTTGGCCCGACCCGTCCGGTGGACCGGCAGCAGCGGACCGATCCGCCGCGCCATCGCCCCGGCGAAATCCGACGCGCGGTCGGGGTCGGCGCGGCGCAGCACGGCCAGCAGGGCGGCGACCGCCGCGCCGGTCAGGCGGTCGAGCAGGCGCATCGCGTCAGAGCGTCACGATGATCTTGCCGAACACGTCGCGCCCCTCCAGCCGCGCCAGCCCGTCCTGGAAGCGGTCGAGCGGGTAGACGCTGTCGATGACCGGCCGCACCCCGGCGGCGATGCGCGCGAGCGCGCGGGCATTGGCCGCGATCGGCGCGCCGAAGCTGCCGATGATGCGGTATTGCTGCTGAAAGAGCTGCATCAGGTTGATGCTGCCGGACGGCCCGGACGTCGCGCCGCACGTCACCAGCCGGCCGCCGCGCCGCATCGACAGCAGCGAGCCGGCCCAGGTGTCGGCGCCCACATGCTCGAACACCACATCGACGCCGCGCTTGGCGGTCAGCTTGCGGACCACGCCCTCGAACCGGTCCTCGCGGTAGTTGATGACGTGATCGGCGCCGAGCGCCGCCGCCTTTTCCGCCTTGGCCGCCGAGCCGACGGTGGTGATGACGGTGCAGCCGAGCGATTTCGCGACGCGTATCGCGATGGTGCCGATCGACGAGCCGCCGGCATGGACGAGGATGGTCTCGCCGGGCTCCAGCCGCGCGTTGTCGAACAGCATGTGCTCGACGGTCGAGAAGGCCACCGCCACGCTGGCGGCGTCGGTGTCGGCGACGCCCTCCGGCACCTTGATGCACAGACGGGCCGGGTGGTTGGTGCGCCCCTGCGCGAAGCCGTCGATGTGGAAGCCGCGCACGCCGGCGACGTTGGTGCAGAGATTGTCCTCCCCGCGGGCGCAGAAGCGGCAGGTGCCGCAGACCAGCGCCGCGTAGGGCACCACCCGGTCGCCGGGCCGCAGCCCGGTCACCGCCGCGCCCGCCGCCACCACCTCGGCCACGCATTCGGCGCCGGTGACCAGCGGGTAGGCCCGCTTGGCGAAGGCCATGCCGCGCCAGCCCCACACGTCGATATGGTTCAGCCCGACCGCGCGCACCGCCAGCTGCACCTCGTCGGCGCCGGGCGGGGGCGGGGGCGGGATGTCGGCGAGGCGCAGGTCACGGTCGGCGATCAGTTGCAGCGCGCGCATGGCGGGTCCCGGTCAGGTCGTCGCGAGCCGGGCGTTGTTGCAGAAGCCCCGCGGCGGCGCCAGTCCCGGCCCCGCCGGTTGCCGCCGCCGGCCGCTTCGGGCAGTTTGGTTCGGTTCTAGGTCGATGGCGACGCGGAGGGCGGCGGCATGCTGCGTGTCGAAAGCCCCAACCTGCATTCGTGGAAGTCGCTCTTCCGCACCACCCGCGCCCCGCTCACCGTGCTGGCGATCGCCGGTATCGGCCTCGTGCTGCCGGCCCAGACCAGCGACGAGCTGGTGGCGTTGCAGGACATGTATCCGCTCGGCATCTCCGGCGTCGTCATGCTGCAGATCGCGGTCGGCGCCCTCGCGGTGTGCTCGTGGTACTGGGCGCGCGCGGCGCTCGCCGCACGTTTCGGCGTGGACGACACGCTGGAGGGACGCGCCGGGCTTGAGGAGCATCACCGCGACGCCTTCGACGCGGTGCCGCGGGTCGTCTATCTGGCGGGCGTGCTGCTCGGCGTGTCGCTCGTGTGGCGGGGATTCTCCTGGCTGCAGGCGGCATCGGTCGCGATCTGGGCGGTGCCCGGCTACGCGCTGATCCGCTGGCGGCTGGCGCTGACGACGCCGCGCTGCCGCAACTATTCGATCGACAACGCGGCGCTGCGCAGCCGGCGGGGTTTGGTCGCGTGCGCGCGGCTGGCGTGGCCGCGCACCCGGGCGCTGCTGCTGCTGGCGCCGTTCGGGCCGAAAGTGTCGGTGCCGCTGTTCGGCATCGGGATGATCGCCTTCATCTGGGGCGTGATCGAGGGCTACGTGCCCTGGGCGCGCAACCATGCCGGGCTGCCGGCGCTCGCCTCGCAGATGTTTCCGGGACCGTCGGTCGCGATGATCGGCTTCGCGCTGATGATCGGTCCGCTGACGGTGCTGGTGTTCGCGATCGACGGGCTGCGCATCGAGGGGCGGCTGCTGGGCCGCGGCGTCGGGCTGCGCCGGCCGCCGGTGCTGACGCTGATGCTGGTGTGGACGCTGCTCGCGCCGGTGCTGTTCAGCCTGCACACGGTGCGGATCATCCCGCCGTCCGCCTCCGCCTACTCGCTGGTGGATACCCGCAAGCCGCTGCGCGCCTTCCTCGAGGACTGGGCCAAGGTGTGCGCGCCCGACACGGCCGCGCCGCTGCACCCGATCGTCGTCGCCATCTCCGGCGGCGCGTCGCGGGCGGGCATCTGGGGCGCGCAGGTGCTGGCGGCGGTGGACGCGGCGGCCGGGCGTGGCAACAGCGCGATCTTTGCCATCAGCAGCGTGTCCGGCGGGTCGCTGGGGGCGGCCGCCTACATGGCGGTCATGTCGGCGACGCCGGCGGCCGAGCGGTGCGGTCATCCGAGCATGGCGGTCGCCGACCGGCTGGCGCGGCTGAACAACGCCTATCTCGGCGGCGACGCGCTCGGCCCGCTGCTGGCCGGCGCCCTGCTGGCCGACACGCCCCGCTCCCTGTTCGCGCCGATCGCCGCCGTGGTGCGGCTCGCCGCCCATCTGATGCCGCGCGGCGGCGACCGGGCCGAGGCGCTGGAGCGCGCGTTCGAGCGTCTGTGGCATCAGGATCTCGTCAGCGCCGGCCTGAAGAAGCCGGGCGGCATACCGGAGTTCTCGGCGCCGTTCCTCAGCCTGACCTATCGCCCGGACGGCTCGTTGCGGCCGGGGATGCCGATCTGGATCACCAACGGCACCGACGTCTCCACCGGCGCACGCATGCTCACTGCGCCCTTCGACGGCATGCACGACGCCGACTGGCCGTTCCGGGCGACCGGCGACGTGCTGGGCGTGCTGTACGCCGACGTGCCGATCTCGACGGCGATCAACAACAGCGCCCGCTTCCCCTATCTCGAACCGTCGGGCGAGCTGGTGCCTGCGATGGGACGCGATTCGATGCATGCGCAGATGCGCGGCAGCCGGCCCGAGCTGGTCGATGGCGGGTATTTCGACAACGAGGGGTTGCAGACGGCGCTTGAGATGGCGGAATGGCTGCGCCGCCAGCGTGTCGACGGCCGCGCCGTCGAGCCGATCATCGTGCAGGCGACGGCCAACGCCGACATCGTCGCGGCGGTGCGCGCGACCGTGGTGCGCTGCCCCAACCGCCCGATCGACGTGCCGACGCAGGTGCCGACCGCGCCGCACACGCTGCAGCTCCTGACGCCGGTCATCGGCCTGAACAGCGTGCGCGGCGCGCATGCGGCCGTGCTGCTGCGCGAGGTGCGCGACGAGTTCTGCAAGATGGACGAGAAGGGCCGGCCGATGCGGGCGTTCTATCACTTCTATCTGTTCAACTCGCCCGACCGGAACATCCCGCTGAACTGGCTGCTGGCGCCGCAGACGGTCACCGACATCCGCAGCCAGTTGGTCTTCGCCAAGGCGATGGGGCCGACCGACACCAACGGCAACCAGGCCGAGTACGCGAACCTTCGCCAGCAGATCGCCGGATTCGCCGCGGGCACACCCTCGCCCGCAGCCCCCGGGCCGCGCGAGGCGCAGACCACGCCGGAGCTGCGTTAGGCGGGAACAGTCAGCCGCGCGGCAGCCGCACGGCTTGCCGTGTGAAAGCGGTCAGCCGCGCAGCAGCCGCGCGGCTTCCGGCGCGAAATACGTCAGCACGCCAGCGGCGCCGGCGCGCTTGAAGGCGATCAGGCTTTCCATCAGCGCGCGGTCGCGGTCGATCCAGCCGCGCTCCGCCGCGCCGGCGATCATCGCGTATTCGCCGGACACCTGATAGACGAAGGTCGGCACGCCGAACCGGTCATGCACGCGGCGGACGATGTCGAGATAGGGCATCCCCGGCTTGACCATCACCATGTCGGCCCCTTCTGCGAGATCCATGGCGACCTCGCGCAGCGCCTCGTCGGAATTGGCGGGGTCCATCTGATAGGTCTTCTTGTCGCCGCGCAGCGCCGCCTGGCTGCCGATCGCGTCGCGGAACGGGCCATAGAACGCGCTCGCGTATTTGGCGGCATAGCTCATGATCCGCGTGTGGATCAGCCCCTCGGCATCGAGCGCCGCGCGGATCGCGCCGACGCGCCCGTCCATCATATCCGACGGCGCGATGACGTCGATGCCGGCCCGCGCCTGGTTGAGCGCCTGGCGCACCAGGATCGCCACGCTCTCGTCGTTGGCGACATAGTCGTCGCGGATCACGCCGTCATGGCCGTGATCGGTGTAGGGATCGAGCGCCACGTCACCCACCAGCCCGAGATCGGGAAAGGCGCGCTTGAGCAGCCGGGCGGCGCGGCACATCAGGTTGTCGGGATTGGTCGCCTCCGTCCCCTCGGCGTCCTTGAGTTCGCGCGGGGTGGCGGGAAACAGCGCGATCGCCGGGATGCCGAGGGCGGCGGCCGGTTCGACATGCGCCGCCAGCCGGTCGAGCGTCACGCGCACGACGCCGGGCATGGCGGCGACGGGCGTGACGGTGTCGCGTCCCTCCATCACGAAGACGGGCCAGATCAGGTCGCCGGTGGTCAGCGACGTCTCCGCCACCAGCCGGCGGGTCCAGGCATCGGTGCGGTTGCGGCGCATCCGGGTGTTCGGGAAGGACGGGGTCATGCGGCACTCCAGGACGCGGCGGAACGGTCGTGACACCATCCGCCAATCGGCGGTCCCGTGCCAAGGGGGCGGACGAGGGGGCGCCGCGCGGCGCGTGGCGTGCTAGGCCCAGGGTCGGCCACGCGTTGGCCGAGTCACCGAGGACCGCGCCGCGCATGAAAGACCCGATCAAGCTCTCCTGCCTGAAATGCCCGAGCTTCTGCTGCAAGATGGCGGGCTATGTGCAGGTGACGCCCACCGACATCCGCCGCCTCGCGCGGCATCTCGGCCTGACGGTCGCGCAGTTCGAGGAGCGGCACATCCTCAAGGTCACGCGCAAGGGCGAGAAGCTGATCAAGCCCGGATTCGAGACCTGCCAGTTCCTCGGCGAGAACCGCCGCTGCACGGTGTACGAGGCCCGGCCGAAGGACTGCCGCGGCTATCTGTGCTGGGAGGCGGAGGACCGCACCGTCTACGACAACGCCCGCTTCATCCAGCACACGGTCGCGCGGCAGGTGCGCGACGACCGCGCGGAGTAGCGGCGGGGCGTCCACCGACTGCACGGCCAGCTTGACCGCACGGGCGACGGGCGGCCAAGCTTCGCACGCGGAAGTTGCCGTGCCGCCCCGGAGGACAGAATTTCCGTGTCATTTCAGCCCGACGCTGCGGCGGATCATTCCGCCCGGCGCGCGATTCGTATTGTCCGCGCCCTGTTCGCCGGGGCCGCGTGCCTTGCCGTCGGGGTCGCGTTCACTCCGGCCGTGCCAGCGGGCGCGCAGACGCCGCCTACCAGCACCGGCGGCGCCGGCGGCAACAGTTCGAGCAAGAACACCACTGCCGGGGCCGGCGGGGCGGGCAACAACCTGAGCTACACCGCGACGACGCCGTTCAACGGCACGTTCACCGGCGGCAACAACCAGCCGCAGGAAGTCTACAGCCTCGGCGGCCCGGGCGGGTCCGGCACCGGCAGCAACGCCAACGGCGGCAACGGCGGCGCCGGGGGCACCGTCAGCTATACGAACCAGACGACCTCGACCTTCACCGCCGGCAGCGGCGGTACTAACGGCGCGCGGCTGATCACCGGGGTGTCCGCCGGCGGGACGGGCGGCGGCAGCCAGGGCGGCACGCCCGGCGCGGGCGGCGCGGGCAACACCGTCGGCATCACCAACAACGGCGCGGTGTCGCTGAACTGGACGTGGTCGGGCACGCCGTCGATCAACCTCGGCCTCGCGGGCGTGATCGCCAGCTCCGAGGGGGCGGCGGGCGGCGCGTCCAACCAGAGCCAGGTCAACGGCGGCGCGGGCGGCGCGGGCAGCGTCGTCAACGTCACCGTCAACCAGGGCGGCAGCGTCACCGTCGCCAGCCAGAATTACAGCGGCACCGCCGGCACGCAGAGCTTCGCGACGCCGCCCGGCCTCGGCATCCCGAACCTGATCGGCGCCGCCGTCGCGGCGGTGACGCGCGGCGGCACCGGCGGCCTTGGCTATGACAGCTCAAACGGCGGGGCGGGCGGCGCGGCCGGCGATACCGGCGTCTCCACCCTCAACGTCAACAACGCGCTGATCACCGTGACGCCGGGCAGCAACTTCGTCGCGGGACTGGTCGCCGAGGCGACGGGCGGGACGGGCGGCGGCGGCGGCAACGAGCAGGATCACAGCAACGGCGGCGCGGGCGGCCTGCCGGGCGAGATGTCGCTGACGATCGGCGGCAACGCCACGTCGCCGGCCGAGGTGACGACGGGCGGGACGGGCGCGCCGGCGATCCTCGTTGCCTCCAACGGAGGGCCCGGCGGGCCGGGCACCAACTACACCAATTTCAGCATCTTCGGCGCCGCTTCGGCGGGCAACGGCGGCAACGGCTCGCGCGGCGACCAGGCGGTCGCGACCCTGAACACCAACACGGTCATCACCACGACCGGCGCCCAGTCATCGGGCGTGCTGGCCACCTCTACTGGCGGTGCGGGCGGGACGGGGGGATATTTCGACACGACCTTCGCGGGCTTCGGCGGC
>NZ_BANB01000024.1 GCF_000964365.1 Acidisphaera rubrifaciens HS-AP3
GAGGCCGCGCGCGGCCGCGCGGCCGAGGTGGTGCCCGCCGGTCCGCGCCCGGCCACCACGCGCACGGACGCGACGCAGATCCTCGGCGCGCTGCCGATCCCCGTGGTCATGCTGGATGCCGACAACCGGTTCCTGTTCGTCAATCACGCCGCCGAGCAGTTCCTGTCGATGTCGGCCTCGCAGCTTGCGCTGCACCGGCTCGGCGACCTGCTGCCGGAGGACAACCCGATCTTCCTGCTGCTGAGCCAGGTGCGGCAGGGCGACGTGACGGTGACCGACCACGACCTCGCGCTCGAAAGCCCGCGGCTCGACAAGCACGGCATCACCGTGCACGGCACGCCGGTCGCCGACCTGCCGGGTGCCGTGCTGCTGACGCTGCAGGACGCGTCCGGCGTGCGCGCGCTCGACCGGCAGCTGTCGTTCCGCAGCGCGGCGCGCAGCGTGACCGGCATGGCCGCGATCCTGGCGCATGAGGTGAAGAACCCCCTGTCGGGCATACGCGGCGCGGCGCAGCTGCTGGAGACCAGCACCAGCGAGGCGGACCGCGAGCTGTGCGTGCTGATCCGCGACGAGGCCGACCGCATCCGCGCCCTCGTGGACCGCATGGAGATCTTCAGCGAGAAGCCGATCGATCGCGGCGCGGTGAACATCCACCGCGTGCTCGAACATGTCCGCCGCCTCGCCCAAAGTGGCTTCGCGGCGCATATCCGGTTCACCGAGCTGTACGACCCGTCGCTGCCGCCCGTGTGGGGCAACCGCGACCAGCTCGTACAGGTGCTGCTCAACCTGGTGAAGAACGCGGCGGAGGCGATCACCGACGACGGCAACCAGAACGGCGAGATCGTGCTGTCCACCGCCTATCAGCACGGCATGCGCCTGACGGTGCCGGGCAGCCGGGCGCGGCTCGACCTGCCGCTGCTGGTGATGGTGCGCGACAACGGCCCGGGCATCCCCGACGATCTGCGGCTGCACCTGTTCGAGCCGTTTGTGACGTCGAAAAGCTCCGGCTCCGGGCTCGGGCTCGCGCTAGTCGCCAAGATCGTCGGCGACCATGGCGGCCTGATCGAGCTGAACAGCCGGCCCGGGCGGACGGAGTTCCGTCTGCATCTGCCGGTCATCAGCGACGGTGACGGCGATGGCGGCTACTGAGTGCGCGGCGCGCGTGTGCCGGTTTTGTGAATGGATCGCCCGATGACCCCCCCGACCGTGCTGGTTGCCGACGACGACCGCTCCATCCGCACCGTGCTGACGCAGGCACTGGGCCGCTCCGGCTATCAGGTGCGCAGCACCGGTAACGCCGCGACGCTCTGGCGATGGGTGGAGGACGGCGAGGGCGACCTCGTCATCACCGACGTGGTGATGCCCGACGAGAACGGGCTCGACCTGATCCCGCGCATCAAGCGTGTCCGCCCCGACCTGCGCGTCGTCGTGATGAGCGCGCAATCGACCCTGATGACGGCGGTGAAGGCGGCGCAGCGCGGCGCGTTCGAATACCTGCCGAAGCCGTTCGACCTGAAGGAGCTGCTGTCGGTCGTCGGCCGCGCCCTCGCGCAGCCCGCGCCGCCGTTGCCGGACGCGCCGGAGGCGCCGCGCGACGCCGACGAGCGGCTGCCGCTGATCGGCCGCAGCCCGGCGATGCAGGAGATCTACCGCACCATCGCGCGGCTGACGACGGCGGACCTGACCGTGATGATCACCGGCGAGAGCGGCACCGGCAAGGAGCTGGTCGCCCGCGCGCTGCACGATTACGGCAAGCGGCGCGGCGGGCAGTTCGTCGCCATCAACATGGCGGCGATCCCGCGCGAGCTGATCGAAAGCGAGCTGTTCGGCCACGAGCGCGGCGCCTTCACCGGCGCCACCAACCGCAACCAGGGCCGTTTCGAGCAGGCCAACGGCGGCACGCTGTTCCTCGACGAAATCGGCGACATGCCGCCCGAGGCGCAGACCCGGCTGCTGCGCGTGCTGCAGGAAGGCGAGTTCCCCACCGTCGGCGGCCGGCAGCCGATCCGCGCCAACGTGCGCATCATCGCCGCGACCCACCGCGACCTGCGCGCCGCCATCCGCAACGGGCAGTTCCGCGAGGATCTGTTCTATCGCCTCAACGTCGTGCCGATCCGCCTGCCGCCGCTGCGCGAGCGGGCCGACGACATCCCCGACCTCGCGCGGCATTTCCTCGACCGCGCCCGCGTCGACGGGCTGCCGGCAAAGGCGCTCGACCAGTCGGCGATCGACCGGCTGCGCGCCCATCGCTGGTCGGGCAACGTGCGCGAGCTGGAGAACCTGATGCGGCGCCTGGCGGCGCTCTATCCGCAGGAGACGATCACCGGCGACGTGATCGGCGCCGAGCTGGCCGAGGCCGCGCCGCTGGTGGAGACGCCCGCCGCGATCGGGCCGGAGCCGCTGGCCCGCGCGGTGGAGCGGCATATCCGCACCTTCCTGTCCGCCCATGACGACGGGCTGACGCCGTCCGACATCTATGACCGGGTGATCGCCGAGGTGGAACGGCCGCTGATCCAGATGACGCTCGCGGCGACGCGGGGCAACCAGATCAAGGCGGCGGCGATGCTCGGCCTCAACCGCAACACGCTGCGCAAGAAGATACGCGACCTCGATATCTCGGTCGTGAGGGGAATCGCCTGATCGCCCGCACGCCCGAGCGGGACCGCAGACCGGAAGGGAACGCGACATGGACGTGACGCCGCCGCCCGCCCCGCCCGGCACGCCGGAGCCGGGTGCGGCCGTGCCCACGCCGGCCGCCCCCGCCCAGGTCCCTGTCGCACCCCCCGCCGCGACGCCGCGCCGCTGGCGGCTGCTGACGCGCATCCTCGACGCGCTGATGGGCAAGGTGGTGACGATCGGCCTCGCCGTCGTCGCCCTCGGTCTCGGCATCAGCACCTTCGTCGTGCTGGCGCGCGGCACCCCGTTCGGCCTGCGCCCCGGCGTCGATGTCGGCATGGTGCTGGCCAATCTTTCGGTCCTCCTGATCCTCGGCGCCCTGCTGGCCGGGCGGCTGACGCGCGTCTGGGTGGAGCGCCGTCGCGGTTCGGCGGGCGCGCGGCTGCATGTGCGGCTCGTGCTGCTGTTCGGCGGCATCGCGGTGACGCCCACCATCGTCGTCGCGACCTTCGCCGTCGCCTTCTTCCACCTCGGCATCCAGAGCTGGTTCAACGATCCGGTGCGCGAGGCGCTGCGCGAAAGCCTGGAGGCGTCGCGCGGCTATCTGCAGGAACACCGCAACGCGATCCGGGCGGTGGCGCTGGAGATGGCCAACGATCTCAATCACGGCGGCAACTTCCTCGCCATCGACCCCGACGAGATCGCCCGCGAACTGGCCGCGCAGACCGCGCTGCGCGGCCTGACGGAGGCGGTGATCTACGAGCCGGTGACCGGGCAGGTGCTGGCGCGCGCCGGGCTGTTCGCCGGCCTCGGCATCGACGCGCCGCCCGACTGGGCGACGGAGCGGGCGCGGGCGGGCGAGGTGGTGGTGCTGAACGGCGACGACGGCACGCGCGTGCGGGCGGTCGTCAAGGTCACGTCCAATCCCGACCTGATGCTGCTGGTCGGGCGGCCCGTCGATCCGCAGGTGCTGCAGCACATCACCAAGACCGAGGCCGCGGTCGCCGCCTATCACCGCATGGACGAGAACCGATCGTGGCTGCAGATCGCCTTTGCCTGGATCTTCGCGCTGGTGGCGCTGCTGGTGCTGTGCGCGGCCGTGCTGGTGGGCCTCGTGCTCGCCAATCAGATCGCCCGCCCGATCGGCCGGCTGATCCAGGCGGCCGAGCGGGTGCGCGGCGGCGATCTCGCGGTGCGGGTGCCGGAAGTCGCGCCGCATGACGAGATCGCCGGCCTGTCGCGCGCCTTCAACCGCATGACCAACCAGCTCGCCGCGCAGCGGACGGAGCTCATGGACGCCTACAGCCAGATCGACGAGCGGCGGCGCTTCACCGAGATGGTGCTGTCGGGCGTGTCGGCGGGGGTGGTCGGGCTGGACGCGCAGGGACGGATCGAGCTGCCGAACCGGGCGGCCAGCGAGCTGCTGGGCGCCGATCTGTGGAGCGTGCTCGGGCAGGAATTGCCCGCCGTCGTGCCGGAGTTCGCCGGCCTGCTGCGCGAGGCGCGCGAGGGCAGCGACCGCGCGCGGGCCGCGGGCATGGTCGCGGAAATCGCCCTCGGCCCGCCCACGCACCGCCGCACCCTGCTGGTGCGCATCGGCGCGGAGATGAAGTCGGGCCGCGTCGACGGCTATGTCGTCACCTTCGACGACATCACGGAACTGCAGGCGGCGCAGCGCAAGGCCGCCTGGGCCGATGTCGCGCGGCGCATCGCGCACGAGATCAAGAACCCGCTGACGCCCATCCAGCTTTCCGCCGAGCGGCTGAAGCGGCGCTTCGCGAAGGAGATCACGTCCGATCCCGACACGTTCCGCCAGTGCGCCGACACCATCGTCCGGCATGTCGGCGATATCGGCCGCATGGTGGACGAGTTCTCCCGCTTCGCCCGCATGCCGACACCGCAGATGCGGCCCGAGGATGTCGGGCGGATCGCGCGCGAGGTGTTCGTGCTGCGCCGCACCGCGCGGCCCGATCTTGATTTCGCGGCCGACATCCCCGAACAGGGTCCGGTGGTGGCCTGCGACGGGCGGCTGCTGCGGGAAGCCTTGACGAATCTGCTCCAGAACGCCGAGGACGCGGTGGCAATGGCCACCGGTCACGGTGCCCGTCGCATCACCCTCGGCGTACGGACGGAGGCGGACGGCGTCCGCCTGTCCGTGACCGATGACGGAATCGGCCTGCCGGAGCAGGATCGCGAAAAGCTCACGGAACCCTACGTGACGCACAAGCCGAAAGGGACCGGTCTTGGTTTGGCGATCGTGAAGAAGATCATGGAGGACCACGGCGGCACCGTCACGCTCGACGACCGCCCCGACGCGCGCGGCACCACGGCCGTGCTGTTTCTGCCCGCGAGGATGCCGGATGGCGCATGAGATCCTGATCGTCGATGACGAGCCCGACATCAGGCTGCTGATCGACGGAATCCTCCGCGACGAGGGCTACGAGACGCGGCAGGCGGCGGACAGCGATGCGGCCATCGCCGCGTTCCGCGCGCGCCGCCCGTCGCTCGTCGTGCTCGACGTGTGGCTGCAGGGCTCCAAGCTCGACGGTCTCGGCATCCTGCGCGCGCTGCACGGCGAGGAGCCGCAGGTGCCGGTGGTGATGATCTCCGGCCACGGCACGATCGAAATGGCGGTGGCCGCGATCCAGCACGGCGCCTATGACTTCCTCGAAAAACCGTTCAAGTCCGACCGGTTGCTGCTGGTGATGCGCCGCGCGCTGGAGGCGGCGCGACTCGCGCGCGAGAACCAGGAACTGCGCCTGCGCGCCGGGCCGGAGACGGAGCTGACCGGCAGCAGTGCCGTGATTGGCACCCTGCGCGCGAGCATCGAGCGCGTGGCGCCCACCGGATCGCGCGTGCTGATCGCCGGCCCCGCCGGATCGGGCAAGGAGGTGGCGGCGCGGACGATCCACGCGAAGTCGCGCCGCGCCGAGGGGCCGTTCGTCGTGCTCAACTGCGCGACGCTCGCGCCCCACCGCTTCGAGGAGGAGCTGTTCGGGGTCGAGGCCGGCACCGATCCGACCACCCAGCCGCGCCGCGCCGGCGTGCTGGAGCGCGCCCATGGCGGCACCTTGCTGCTCGACGAAGTCTCCGACATGCCGCTCGAGACGCAGGGCAAGATCGTGCGCGCGTTGCAGGATCAGACCTTCGAACGCCTCGGCGGCTCGTCGCGCGTGAAGGTGGACGTGCGCGTGCTCGCGACGACCAACCGCGACCTGCAGGCGGAGATCGGCAACGGCCGTTTCCGCGAGGATCTCTATTACCGCCTCGCCGTGGTGCCGCTGCGCGTGCCGGCGCTGCGCGAGCGGCGGGAGGACGTGCCGGCGCTGGCGCAGTATTTCATCGTCCGCTCCGCCGAATCCTCCGGCATCCCCGCGCGCGACCTGTCGGCCGACGCGCTGGCGGCGCTGCAGGCCTATGACTGGCCCGGCAACGTGCGGCAGCTGCGCAACCTGATGGACTGGCTGCTGATCATGGCGCCGGGTGCGGCCGCCGATCCGATCCGCGCCGACATGCTGCCGCCGGAGATCGGGTCGAACGCGCCCGCGCTGCTGTCGATCGACCCGACCGCCGACATCATGGGCCTGCCGCTGCGCGACGCGCGCGACCTGTTCGAGACGCAGTACCTGCAGGCGCAGCTGCTGCGTTTCGGCGGCAACATCAGCCGCACGGCGCAGTTCGTCGGCATGGAGCGCAGCGCCCTGCATCGCAAACTCAAACAGCTTGGCGTCAATTCCGACGAGCGCGTCGGCAGCTAGACCACCGCCGTTCCCGCCGAGTTCTTCGCCCGCCGACTTTCCTGAGAGCAACCGACCGCATGAGCCGGATCGCCTATGTCAAAGGCCGCTACGTCGCGCAGCGGCACGCCTCCGTCAGCATCGAGGACCGCGGGCTGCAATTCGCCGACAGCGTGTATGAAGTCGTGCCCCTGCTGCATGGCCGCGCGGTGGATGAGGACGGGCATCTCGGCCGGCTCGACCGCTCGCTCGCGGCGCTCGGCATCGCGCTGCCGCTGACGCGCGCGGCGCTGCGCTGCGTGCTGCGCGAGGTGGCGGCCCGCAACCGGGTCGTCAACGGCATCCTGTACCTCCAGGTCACGCGCGGCACGGCGCGGCGGGAGCATCATTTTCCGGCCGCGATCGGCGACGCCACCCTGATCGTCACGGCGCGCGCGCTGCCGCCGCCCGGCGATGTCGCCGCCGCCGCCGTGCGGGCGATCACGCGGCCCGACGAGCGCTGGGCGCGCTGCGACATCAAGAGCACCGGCCTGCTCGCGAACGTGCTCGCGCGTCAGGCGGCGCGTAGCGCGGGTGCCTACGAGGCGATCCTGATCGGGCGCGACGGCATCGTGACGGAAGGGGCGGCGACGACGGTGTGGGTCGTCGATCGCGACGGCCGTCTGCGCACGCGCCATCTGGATGCGTCCGTGCTCGCCGGCTGCACGCGCGCGATGCTGGTCGCCGTGCTCGCTCGCGCGGACATCGCCTTTGTCGAGCAGGGCGTGACACTCGACGAGCTGCGCGCGGCGCGCGAGGTGTTCCTCACCAGCGCGTCCAGCTACGTCAAGCCGGTGATCGCGATCGACGGCCGGCCGGTCGGCGACGGCACGCCGGGGCCGCTGACGCGGCAGCTGCATGCGCTGCTGCTGCGCGAGGTCGGCGCCGCGTGATGCAGCGCCCCGCCGCGATCCTGTTCGACTGGGACAACACGCTGGTCGACGCGTGGGGCGGCGTCACCGCCGCGCTCAACGCCGCGCTCGCGGCATTCGGGCATCCGACCTGGACCGAGGCGGAGGTGCGGGCGCGCGTGCGGGTGTCGCTGCGCGACAGCTTCCCCGGCATGTTCGGCCCCGAATGGACGCGGGCGCGCGACATTTTCTATGAAACGCTCGCCGCCACCCATCTCGCGCATGTCCGCCCGATGCCCGGCATCGCGTCAGTACTGGACGCTGCCGGCGCGTATCCGTGCGCGGTGGTTTCAAACAAGACCGGCCCGTATCTGCGCGCGGAGGTTGCGCATCTGGACTGGGCGGGCCGGTTCGGCGCGGTGATCGGCGCCGGCGACGCGGCGGCGGACAAGCCGGACGCGGCGCCGCTGCGCATGGCGCTCGATGCAATCGGGATCGGACCGGGTGAAACCGTCTGGTATGTGGGCGATACCGCGCTCGACATGCAGGCGGCGCGCGCCGCGGGCGCGGTCGCGGTGCTGCTCGGCGACGCGGCGCATGACGGCGGGGTGGCGGCGGCGGCGCCCGATCTGCACATGCAGGACGCGGCTGCGCTCGCCGCGGCACTGCGCGCGCTTGCCTCCGGTCCGGTGGCTGCTACAGTCCACGATGCCTAACCCGGCTGCTGCGACGCCACGCACGCGACGGGCAAGGGACCGGCGCGACCCGCCGGCCCTTCAGGAGCAGATGAACGAAAAGAACAAAGGACCCTGCCGTGGCGAATGAAAAGGCACAGAATGTTCAGGACGTCTTCCTAAATCATGTGCGGAAGAACAAGACGCCGGTAACGGTCTTCCTGGTGAACGGGGTCAAGCTGCAGGGCATCATCACCTGGTTCGACAATTTCTCCGTCCTGCTCCGGCGCGACGGCCATACGCAGCTTGTCTATAAGCATGCGATCAGCACGGTGATGCCCGGCGCGCCGATCCAGCTGTTCGACCCGGCGGCGGCGGCACCCGCGCGCGAGACCACCCCACGGGAGACGGCCGCTGCCGACGGTGACTGAGGAGCCAGGACGGGCCGCCAGGGGGGCCGCGCCGCAGGCCGGCCCTACCCGCGCCGCCGTCATCCTGCCCTGGGAACGACCCGACGGCACGGCCGATGCCACCCGTGCCGCTGACGCGCGGCTGAGCGAGGCGATCGGACTGGCGGCCTCCATCGGCCTGATCATCGTCCACAGCGCGATCGTGCCGCTGCGCGGCCGCCGCCCCGCCACCTTGCTCGGCTCCGGGCAGGTGGAGGCGCAGCACCGCGAGCTGGAGACGGCGGAGGTGACGGTCACCATCGTGGACGCCGCCCTCAGCCCCGTGCAGCAGCGCAACCTCGAACGCGCCTGGGGCTGCAAGGTGATCGACCGCACCGGCCTGATCCTCGACATCTTTGGCGAGCGGGCGGCGACGCGCGAGGGCACGCTGCAGGTCGAACTGGCGCATCTCGAATATCAGCGCTCGCGCCTGGTGCGGTCCTGGACCCACCTAGAACGCCAGCGCGGCGGCTTCGGCTTCCTCGGCGGCCCCGGCGAGACGCAGATCGAGGCGGACCGCCGGCTGATCGGCGACCGGATCGTGCGGCTGAAGAAAGAGCTGGAACAGGTGCGCCGCACCCGCGGCCTGCACCGCAGCGCCCGCCGCCGGGTGCCGTTTCCGGTGGTCGCCCTCGTCGGCTACACCAATGCCGGCAAGTCCACGCTGTTCAATGCCCTGACCGGGGCGGAGGTGACGGCGCGCGACCAGCTGTTCGCGACGCTCGATCCGACCATGCGCGGCCTGCGCCTGCCGTCGGGGCGGCGGGCGATCCTGTCCGACACCGTGGGCTTCATCAGCGAGCTGCCGACCGAACTCGTCGCCGCCTTCCGCGCGACGCTGGAGGAAGTGGCGGAGGCCGACGTGATCCTGCATGTCCGCGACGCCGCCCACCCCGACACGCAGGGGCAGCGGGCGGATGTCATCGCCGTCCTCGACGGCCTCGCGGCCGAGGGCACGCTGGACGCCGACTGGCCCGACCGCACGATCGAGGTGCTGAACAAGGCGGACCTGCTCGGCGGCGTGGCGGAGGTGCCGCTGCGCCTCGGCGGCGTGGGCGACAGCGCGGTCGCCGTCTCCGCCATCACGGGCGAGGGGCTGGAGGCGCTGCGCGACGCGGTGGACGGGCGCATCGCGGCGGGGATGGAGGTCGCGTCCTATGACATCCCGCCCGAGGACGGCGCGCGGCTCGCCTGGCTGTACCGGCACGGCGAGGTGGTGACGCGGTCCGACCACAGCGACGCGATCCGCCTGACGGTCCGGCTGCTGCCGGCCGACCGGGCCCGGTTCGAGCGCCCGGACGCCCTGGCCGAGTGATCACCCACGACGAGTTGCAGGCGCTGGCGGCGCTGCTGCGCCATGCCGCGCGGACCGAGGTGCTGCCGCGCTTCGGCCGGCTGTCGGCGGACGAGGTGCGCGCCAAATCCGGGCCGCTCGATCTCGTAACCGTCGCCGACGAGGCGGCGGAGCGGGTGATCACCGCCGGGCTGCGCGCGCGCTTCCCCGACGCCCTGATCGTGGGGGAGGAGGCGGCGTCGGCCGATCCGGGCCTGCTCGACCGCCTCGGCGACGCGCCGCTCGCCTTCGTCGTCGATCCGATCGACGGCACCTATAACTACCAAGCCGGCGTGCCGGTCTTCGCCGTGATGGCGGCGGCGATCGAGGGCGGCCGCGTCACCGCCGCCGCGATCCTCGACCCGACCTCCGACTGCGCCGCCTGCGCGCTGGCGGGGCAGGGGGCCTGGCTGCAGGGCGCGGACGGCCGGCGTGCGCTGCGCGTCGCGACACCCGCGCCGGTCGCCGCCATGAGCGGCATGCCGTCGTGGCAGTTCATGACGGAGCCGCGGCGCAGCACCGTGCTTGCCAACCTGCCGCGCTTCGCCGCCACCTGGAACTATCGCTGCGCCGGCCACGAGTACCGGCTCGCGGCGGGCGGGCATTGTCACTTCCTGTTGTACAACAAGCTGCTGCCCTGGGATCACGCGCCCGGCTGGCTGCTCCATCGCGAGGCCGGCGGCCACGCTGCGCGGCTCGACGGCAGTCCCTATACGCCGGCCCACACGACCGGCGGCCTGCTGTGCGCGCCCGACGCGGCGTCCTGGGCGGCGATCCGGGAGGCCCTGCTCCCCGGCGGGACCTGATCCGGCGGCTCCGCGTCCCTGTTGCCGGGCCGGGTGGCGGCGTGACAGGCTGCATCCGTCACGCGCGGCCATGGACCGCCCCGGTCGGCCGCCTCCCGCTGCGGGTATCATGCAAGACCGTCACGTGCTGTCCAACGCCTACCTCACCGTCACCGTGAAGGCCGACGGAGCGGAGCTGTGCTCGCTGATCGACGCCGCCGATCAGGAGCTGCTGTGGCAGGCCGGCCCGGCCTGGCCGCGCCACGCGCCCGTCTTGTTTCCGATCGTCGGCGCGCTCGCGGGCGACACGCTGCGCCATGCGGGCCACGCCTACCCGATGGGTCGGCACGGCTTCGCCCGCGACCGCCGCTTCGCGTGGCTCGAACGCACCGCACTCGCCTGCCGCCTGGTGCTGCACGACGACGCGCAGACGCGGGCGCATTATCCGTGGCCGTTCCGCCTGGAACTCGCCTACGTGCTCGACGACGACGCGCTCAGTGTCCGCACCACGATCACCAACACGGGGCGGGAGGTGCTGCCCGCCTCCTCCGGCGCGCATCCGGCGTTTCAGTGGCCGATCGGCGACGACGTGCCGGCGGACGCGCATACCCTGGAGTTCGACCAGCCGGAGCCCGCGCCGATCCGCCGCCTCGACGCCGCCGGGCTGCTGCGCCCCGCGCCGGTGGCGAGCCCGATCGAGGGGCGCGTCCTGCGCCTCGACCGGTCGCTGTTCGCCGATGACGCGATCATCCTCGACGCGCCGGCCAGCACCTCGGTCCGCTACGGCGCGCCCGGCACGCCCACGATCGAGGTGTCGTGGGAGGGCTACCGGCAGCTCGGCCTGTGGACCAAGCCCGATGCCGGCGCCGATTTCCTATGTATCGAGCCGTGGCACGGCTATGCGAGCCCCGAGGGGTTCGACGGCGAGTTCACCGAGAAGCCGGGCCTGATGCTGATCCCGCCGGGCGAGAAGCGCAGCATGAGCTACCGCATACGGGTCGTCTAAAGCCCGAGCGCGCCGCGCAAGCCGGCGGGCCACGCGGCGACGGCGAGGCCGTGGCGGCTGAACAGGGCGAGCGTCAGGCGTTCCAGGCCGAAGCCCACGCACGCCGTATGCGCCACGGTCCCGTCCGCCTGCGTCAGATCCCAGATCGACGCGAAGTGATCGAGGTGGCAGTTGAAGCTCATGCACGCCGTCGGCCGCGCGTCGGGGCCGATCGGGATCACCAGCTCCATCTTCAGCTTGCGGTCCACCTGCGCGTCTGCCAGTCGCGCGCCCAGCCGACCGAAGAACGGATCATGTGCCACCGCCAGTTCGCCCGGCAGATCGAGATCGCGCAGCAGCCCCGCCGACCGCTCCATCCACAGATCGCGGAACGCCAGCGCCCGACCGGCGTCGCCCAGATAAATATACTCACGCATGCGGAATGATTGCAGCCGCGCCGTCTCCGCCGAAGGTTCGTGACGAAAACACTCGCCCAGCACGTCGATCACGCAGCCGCCGGCGGGCAGCGGACCGCGTGCGGCGAGAGCGGGGTACACCGGATAGCAGGCCGCGGGGGTCAGCACGCTGCGCGTCATCGTCAGTTCGCAGCTGCAATCCTCGCCGCGCAGCAGCTTGCCGACATAGCGCTGATGGTCGTCGTCGTCGCCGTCGAAGCTGAACACGTGGCCGCCGAGCTGCGGAAACGCGGCGGCGTAGCGGTTCCGCTCCGCCACCGTCCGGTTCAGCAGCGGCGGGAAACGCAGCACCTCTGCCCCGTCCGCCGCACCCATCCGGCCCGCGTACGCGTTGCAGCCCGCCAGCACCGTCTCGAACGCCGCGCTGTGGCCATAGACGCCCTCGACGCCCGTCTCGATCAGCAGCCCCGCGTGCAGCAACCGCTCGCGCAGCGTCTGGGCGGGCACGGCGTCGGCCCGCAACATAGTGGCCGGGCGGCCTGCGGCGGGAGCCACGTGCCGGCCGCTGAGCGGATTGCTGTGCACGCTACACCCCAGCACCAACGAGTGACCAAGCGAGCGGGGCCGCACGGTCGCTACGGAACCACGCCGAAACACTGATACAGAATGTGACAAACGTATTAGGCAGAAATTACTGCGTCAATCGCGATTCCGCTCAGTCAGCGACAGTGGGTTGACGATCGTATGCGGTCTCGCTTTCCTTGATCGCGTCCCACGCCCGATCCATGGTCGCGAGGTCCGTCTCCGGCAGTGTCCGTCCCTCCGCCGCGAGCGCGCGCTCCATCGCGTCGAAGCGCCGCGTGAACTTGCCGCTCGCCGCCTGCAGGCAGGCCTCGGGATCGAGGCCGAGCTTGCGCCCGAGATTGGCCAGCACGAACAGCATGTCGCCGAGTTCGTCCGCCAGCCGCGCGGGGTCCGCATCCGCCAGCTCCGCCCGCAGCTCCGCCGTCTCCTCGTCGAGTTTGTCGAGCACCGACGCCGCGTCCGGCCAGTCGAAGCCAACGCGCGCCGCCCGCGCCGTCAGCTTCGCCGCGCGCGTCAGGGCGGGCAGGGCGGACGGCACGCC
>NZ_BANB01000023.1 GCF_000964365.1 Acidisphaera rubrifaciens HS-AP3
CCGCCGCGCGCCGCCCGTGGCCGCCGCGCCGCATTTTCCCGCCGGCAGCGAAGGCGTGACCGCATGAGCGGGCGCCTCTCCGCCGCCGAATGGCGCGCCGTCCTGCGCCTCGCGCGGCCGCATGTCCGGGTGGCACCCGCGATGATCGCCCTCGGCATCGCCGCGTCGCTGGCGGAGACCACGGGCATCACCCTGGTCGTCGTCTTCCTGTATGCGGCCATGGGACACGGGGCGCGGGGTCCGTCGCCAGGTGGTCCGCTCGGCCTCGTGTCCGACCTCGCGGCGAGGCATCTGGGCGGGGGCGGCATCGTCGCCCTCACGCTCGGCATCTTCGCGCTGATCGCGGCCAAGGCGGGCCTCAGCCTCGCCTATGACGTCGTCTCCGCCGGCATCCGCAACCGCCTCAGCGAACGGGTGCGCAACGCGCTGCATCGCCGCTATCTGCACGCGCCGTATGCCGACATCCGCCGGCACGATCAGGGGACGCTGCTCAACGTCCTGGCGACGGCGTCCTGGTCGATCGCCGATGGCTGCATGTCGGCGGCCCGGGTGGTGATCAACGCGTGTTCGGTCGCGGTGTTCGGCGTGTTCCTGTTCGCCATGTCGTGGCGCATCACCTGCGTCGCGGCGATCGGCTCGCTGATGCTGTTCGCGGCGATGCAGCTGCTGTCGCGCCGCGCCCATGCCCTCGGCGCGGAGACCCGCCGCGTCAACCACGGCCTCGCCGGTGAGACGCTGGCGACGCTGCAGGGCATGCGGACCATCCGCGCCTTCGGGCAGGAGCGGCGGCGGCAGGCGTCGTTCGAGTCCGCCTCGGCGGATGCGCGCGCGATCGGATTCCGGCTGGAATGGCTCTACGCCATGATCCAGCCGACGACCGAGATCGGCTATTTCGCGCTGCTGTGCGTGGTCGTGGCGCTGGCGCAGGCGAGCGGCATCTCGTTTGCCACGACGCTCGCCTGCGTCGCCCTCCTCTACCGGCTGCAGCCGCATCTGCGCGAGCTGGAGGGGCATCTGCTGCATGTGGTGGTGCTCGGGCCCGACATCCGCTCGGTGCTCGCCCTGCTGGATTGCGGCGCGGACGGCGACAGCGGCGAGGCACGAGCCGGGGACCGACGCTTCTCCGGTCTGCGCGAGGGCATACGCTTCGACCGTGTCGCCTACACCCACCCGGGCAGCCGCGAGCCCGCCCTCGCCGACGCGAGCTTTACCATCGCGGCAGGCGGGCGGACGGTGATCCTCGGCGACAGCGGCGCCGGCAAGACCACCATCGTCAACCTGCTGCTGCGCCTCTATCGTCCCGACGCGGGCGCGATCCTGGTGGACGGCGTCCCGCTCGACCGCCTCGCGCGCGGCGACTGGCTCGGCCGCATCGCGGTGGCCGGGCAGGACGTGGAACTGATCGAGGGCACCGTCGCGGACAACATCCGCCTCGCCCGCCCGGACGCCGCGGCGGCCGCCCTGCGCGCCGCGGCCGACGTCGCGGGTGCGCTCGACTTCATCGACGGCCTGCCGGACGGCATCGACAGCTGGATCGGCCAGCAGGGGCTCAATCTGTCCGGCGGCCAGCGCCAGCGCATCGGCATCGCGCGGGCCGTGCTGTGCGACCCCGACCTGCTGATCCTCGACGAGGCGACCAACGCGCTCGACGCGGTGACCGAGGCGCGCGTGGCCGCCCGGCTGGACGCCGCCTTCGCCGGACGTACCATGGTCATCGTCACCCACCGCGCCGGCACGGCACGCCCCGGCGATCACGTGGTGCGGGTGCAGCAGGGCGGCGTCTCGGCCACGGCGGAAGCGGGGCGCCCGGGCGCGCGGCCGGCCCGCGTCGCGTGAGGGGCCCGGCCGCTTCGCGCCGCGCCGCCGTCAGCCGGTCCCCGCGTCCTCCAGGATCGTCCGGGCGGGCGCGTATTGATGCCGTGCTCCCGCCCTTTGCCCGCGCCCCGCGGGCCACGCGGCCGAGCATATCGGCCGGACGCACCCGCGTCGCGGGAGCGGTCGCAGTCACGCCATGGCGGGGGTGCCGCCGGCCAGCAGCGGGGCATGGCGGGCGACCGTCCTGATCCAGGCTTCTTCCCGCACCGCATCGGCGTCGCTGCCGGCCAACCCGCCGGCCACGGTGGTCCAGAGCTGCGTGTCGATGCGCGAGCGGGCCGCCAGCGCGTCGAAGGCCGACGCCGTCAGTTCGCGGGCAAGATCGCCGCGCAGACCGCGCGGCATCGGCGTGGTCTCGTTGCAGCGTGCAAGGTCGAGCGGCCGTCCGAGCCATGCCTGCAGCCGCGCCTCCCAGCCCGCGACCTCGACCACGTCGACGAACGACAGTTGCGCGAGGCGGCGGCGCGCATCCGTCAGCAGCCATGCCTCGTCGTCGGGCGCGATGAAGCCGCCGTCCGGGATCAGCGGATGCGGCCAGAGCAGCGCGCGGGTGATCATGTTGTCGGTCTGGCAGGCGACCGCGGGCGCGCGCAGAAAGGCCGCGAGCGGCAGCCGGGCGAGCCGCACGCGGTCCGCCCAGGTCCCCCAGCCGGCCAGTTGCTCGTCGCTGTGGCTACGCCAGAACAACCAGAGGGAGAGCAGCCGCGATCGCGGTTCGCGCAGCACCGACAACAGCCGTGCCCGTGGATACCGACCCATCAGGGTGCTGAGGGCGAAATGACCCGCCACGAAATCGGCGGGCGGCAGGTCATGCGGCCGGAGATGGATCGCGGCCCGTGTCGGCGCGTCGAACGTGTCGAAATCGGCATAGTCGCCGAACAGCGACGCATCGAACCCACCCACGGACGCGGCCGGCGCCAGGGCGCGCCGCAGGGCGAGGACGAGACTGGTGCCCGCCGTCTTCGGGATGTGCATGAAGGCCACGGCGGGGTGGCCGGCGGGGAGCCTGTCCATGTTACCGTTTCATTACGGTCACGGCGGCCCGCCCCCACGTCAGCCCGCGGCGATCATCGTCCGTTCACGCAATGACGGTGCCCCGGTATCGCCCGTCAGCATCGCCCGTCAGATCAGGAAGCCACTGAGGGTCGCGGCCTCGTCGAGCAGCTCGCGCAGATAGGGGCCGGTCATGGTCGCGACGCTCGCCTGTTCCAGCCGGGCGCCGACATTGAGCGCGGCCACGACGGTGCCGTCGAACTTGCGCAGCGGCACGGCGATCGAGCGGAAGCCGTATTCCGCCTCCTGATCGACAAAGCAGGAGCCGGCCGCGCGGGCGTCGATGATCGCGCGGCGGACCGCCGCCCGGTCGGTCAGCGTGTGCTGCGTCTGCGCGACCAGCGCAACGCGGTCCAGATAGGCGTCGAGCGCCGGGTCCGGCAGCGCCGCCAGCAGCACGCGGCCGAGCGCGCTGCAATAGGCGGGCAGCCGGTAGCCGATGCCGACCCCCGCCGGCACCAGCTGATCGGGTAGCGCGCGGGCGATCATCACCACCTCGTCGCCCTCCAGCACCGCGGCGGTGCAGCTCTCGCCGAGGCGGCGGGCGATGCGGTCGCAGGCCGGCTGCAGGAGGGTGGAGATCACGTTCGACGTGAGATAGGCGGCGGCGAGACGCAGCACGCGCGGCGTGAGGCGGAAGCGCCGTTCCTCCTGCGCGACGTAGCCGAGCGCCGTCAGGGTCAGCAGGGCGCGGCGCACCGTCGCGCGCGGCAGGTCGACGGCGCGGGCGATGTCGCTCAGCGACTGCGAGCGGCGGGTCTCGTTGAAGGTGGCGAGCACCAGCAGCCCGCGGGCGAGCGCCTCGGAATAATCCGGCCCGAGGGCCGCCGCCCGCCGCCGGTCGGCATCGTCCTCACGCAACCTGGACATCGCCCGGATGTGCTCCCCGCCGCGCGTTTTGCCCGTGCAAGGCCGTGGCCCGGCGGGCTAGCATATCGAATTAACGGACCTTTGTTCGTTAATCGGACAAGCCTAGGGCAAACAGCGGAGGGTGTCGATGCTGACCGCCGAGCGCAACGCGCTGATCACGCAGTCCGGGCCGGGCACGCCGCTCGGTGCCTTCATGCGCCGTTACTGGCAGCCGGCGGCGCTCGTGGACGAGTTGGCGGGGGAGCGGCCGGTCTGCCGGGTGCGGCTGCTCGGCGAGGATCTTGTGCTGTTCCGCGACGAGGCCGGGCGGTACGGGCTGCTCGACCGGCACTGCGCGCATCGCGGCGCCGATCTCGCGTTCGGCAGGCGCGAGGATGGCGGCCTGCGCTGTCCGTTCCATGGCTGGCTGTTCGACGCGACCGGCGCGTGCCTCGAACAGCCCGCCGAGCCGGTCGGCAGCCAGTTCTGCAAGTCGGTGCGCCAGACCGCCTATCCGTGCCGCGAGGCGGGCGGGATCGTGTTCGCGTATATGGGCGAGGGCGCGCCCCCCGCCCTGCCCGGCTTCGACTGCTTCGCGGCACCCGATGCCTATACGTTCGCGTTCAAGGGCCGGATGGACTGCAACTGGCTGCAGGCGCTGGAGGTCGGCATCGATCCGGCGCACGCGTCCTATCTGCACCGCTTCTTCGAGGACGAGGACACCGCGCAGTCGTACGGGCGACAGTTCCGCGGCGCGACGATGGGCGCCGACATGCCGATGACGCGCATCCTGCGCGACTACGCCCGGCCGCGGATCGAGGTGGAGACGACCGAATACGGTCTGCGCATCGCGGCGCTGCGCCGGCTCGACGAGGAGGCGCAGCATATCCGCGTCACCAACATGGTCTTCCCGCACGGCATCGTCATACCGATGAGCAAGGACATGACGATCACCCAATGGCACGTGCCGGTGGATGACACGCATTGCTACTGGTACGCGATCTTCACCAGCTTCGCGGCCCCGGTGGACCGCGACCAGATGCGCCGCCAGCGGCTCGCGCTGTACGAACTGCCCGACTACATCCCGCGCAAGAACCGCGACAACGACTACGGCTTCGACCCGCGCGAGCAGGCGACGCGCACGTATACGGGGATGGGCGACGACATCAACGTGCATGACCAGTGGGCGGTGGAATCGATGGGCGCGATCCAGGACCGCACGAAGGAGCATCTGGGCAGCAGCGACCGCGCCATCGCCGCCTATCGCCGGTTGCTGATGCGCGCCATCACCGATGTCGCGGAGGGTCGCACGCCGCGTCTGGCCGGCCCGGCGGAGGCGGTCGCGGGCATCACCGGCCCCGCGTCGATCGACGTGATCGGTCCCGTCGAGGGGTGGGAGGAGTACTGGCGCCAGCAGGACCGCGCGCGACGCGACGCCACGCCCTGGCACGCAGCGCTGTCCGCCGTCGCCTGAGCGGCGGGATGGATAGTTTCGCGGCGCGCCACGGCGCGTGGACCGCCGAACAGCACGACGCCGCCGCGGAGGTGGCCGCCCGCATCGCCGAGGACGGGATCGGCGTCGTGCGCTTCGCCTTCGTGGACGCGCATGGCGTGCTGCGCGGCAAGACCCTGGTCGCCGAGGAGGCGGTGCGCCTGCTGGATCAGGGTGCCACCGCGACGACGACGATGGTGCTGAAGGACCTGTCGGGCAAGACGGCGTTCCCCGTCTTCGCGGCGGGCGGCGGGTTTCCGCTGCCGGAGATGCGCGGGGCGGCCGACATGGTGATGCTGCCCGACCCGTCGACGTTCCGCGTGCTGCCCTGGGCGCCGCATAGCGGCTGGGTGCTGTGCGACCTGTATCTGCCGGACGGACGGCCGATGCCGCTGTCGAGCCGCGGCGTGCTGCGCGCGCAGACCGCGCGGCTGGCGGCGCGGGGGCTGACGTACGTCGCCGGGATCGAGATCGAATGCCACATTCTCGCGCAGCCCGAGGGCGCGTCGGCGGACGGACGTCCCGCGACGCCGCATCTGCTCAATCCGGGCTTTCAGTACCTGACGGAGCTGCGTTACGACGCGCTCGATCCGCTGCTCGAACGGCTGCGCGCGGCATTGCAGGCGCTCGGCCTGCCGCTGCGCACGCTGGAGGTGGAGTTCGGGCCGAGCCAGATCGAGCTGACCTTCGCGCCCGCCACGGGCCTGCTGCCGGCCGACCAGATGATCCTGATCCGCTCCGCCGTGAAGCAGACCTGCCGGCGGCACGGCGCGGTCGCGACTTTCATGTCGCGCCCGCGCCTGCCGAACGTGGTGTCGAGCGGCTGGCACCTGCATCAGTCGCTGCGCGACGCAAGCGGGGTGAACGTGTTTGCCGGCACCGCGGACGGCGCGGGGCTGAGCGCGACGGGCATGGCGTATCTCGGCGGCCTGCTCGCGCATGCGCGGGCGGCGTGCGCGTTCACCACGCCGACGATCAACGGTTACAAACGATACCGGCCGCTGTCGAACGCGCCGACGCGCGCGAGCTGGGGTCGGGACAACCGGGGCGTCATGGTGCGCGTGCTCGGCCGCGCGGGCGATGCGGCGACGCGGCTGGAGAATCGCGCGGGCGAGCCGGCCGCCAATCCTTATCTGGCGATGGCGGCGCAAATCGCCTGCGGCCTCGACGGCATCGAGGCCGGACGCGATCCCGGGCCGCCGAGCGAGGCGCCCTATGATGACGACGACGCGCCGCCGCTGCCGCGCAGCCTGATGGAGGCCATCGCCGCGCTGCGCGACGATGCCTGCCTCAACGCGGCCTTCGGACCGGCCTTCATCGACTATTTCGCGCGGCTGAAGGGCGCGGAGATCGAGCGGTTCATGGCCGAGGTCACGGAGTGGGAGCAGGCGGAGTATTTCGACCTGCTGTGACGAATGTCATCTACCGCGGGACTGTTATTCCGGCGGCCGGATCACGATCTGTGGGAGACGCGCGCTCTTGCGCGGCGCGTGCCCCCAACACGAGAGAGAAGCATGGCCAAAGGTCAGAAGCGCAGCAACCGCGAAGCCAAGAAGCCCAAGCAACCGAAGGTGAAGCCGGTCGCGGGCAGCTCCGTCCTCGCCGGCGCGCGGACGCCGCCGACGCAGCCGCCCGCCAAGAAGGGTTAGGGCGGTCGCGGCCGGTCGGGAGGGCGCCCCGTGATGACCGCGACGGATGCGCCGGACCAGCGGGATATGGCCCTGCGGGCGGTCGCGCTCCGGTTTCAGGCCCCGGTGCGGGGCGCGGGTCTGGCACAGGCCGCCACCACGTTCCTGCCGCTGCTCGCATTGCTCGCGGCGATGCATGTCGGCCTCCGCCTGGATCTATGGCCCGTGCTTCTCCTCGCCGTGCCGGCGGCGGGTCTCGTCGTGCGCGCCTTCGCCCTGCAGCACGATTGCGGACACGGATCGCTGTTCCGCTCCCGCCGCGCCAACGACGCGCTGGGGCGGGCGTGCTCGCTGTTTACCTTCACGCCCTATGCGCATTGGCGGCGCCAGCATGCCGGCCATCACGCGACGTGGAACGACCTCGGTCAACGCGACCGCGGCGCCGACATCTATTCGACCTGCGTGACGTCGGCGGAGTATCGCGCCATGGGGCGCGGGCGGCGGTGGCGTTTCCGCGCCCTGCGCCATCCGGTCGTGGCGCATCTGCTGCTGCCGCCGCTGGTGTTCCTGGTGCTCTACCGCATCCCCTTCGACGCCCCGCGCGGCTGGCGGCGGGAGCGGCGGGGCGTGCATCTGACGAATCTCGGGCTGGCCGCCCTGTATGGCGGGCTTTGTCTGCTGCTCGGCGTCTGGCCGGTGATGCTGGTGCTGCTGGCGGTGATGATCCCCGCCGCCATCGCCGGTGTCTGGCTGTTCTCGGTGCAGCACCGCTTCGAGGGCGTGCGCTGGCTGCGCCACGCGGAGTGGACGGTCGCCGCCGCGTCGCTGGAAGGCAGCTCCTATCTGCGGCTGCCGCGGATATTGCGGTGGTTCACCGGCCGCCTCGGCTTCCATCACGTGCACCACTTGGCGCCGCGGATACCGAATTACCGGCTGGAGGAATGCCATGACGCCGATCCGGCGTTCGCACGGGTGCGCGTCATCACCCTGCGCGACGCCCTCGCCGCGCCCCGCTACCTGCTGTGGGACGAGGCGGCCGGGCGCATGGTGACGGTCGCGCAGGCTGTGCGGGGCGTTCCCATGGCGGTATAGGCCGCCCGCGGGCCGCTCAAGCGAGAACGACCAGCGGCGCGGGGCTCAGGGCGTGGGATTGACCATCGGGTGGTCGGGATCGTCCATCCGGCCGGTCAGCGGCACCACGCCGCCGGTCGTGTCATCCAGAACCAGTTGCGCCACCGCGCAGATGAACGATGTCAGCCGGTAGCCGTCGTGGCGCGACAGGGCGTTGTCGAAGGCGCGCATGTTCCAGAACGGATCGTTCGCCCGTGTGATCGGGGCCATGCCCGACAGCTCCAGACCGTGCAGGAACTGCGCCGCCGGCGGCCCCTGCCCGACCACGCCCGGCTCCTCCGGTCCCAGGATATCGCTGTCCCAGAACAGGCCGTACTGCGCCTTCTGCGCCGCGCGGGCGCGGATCAGCCAGCGATTCGACAGCGGACAGTCGATCGGCGCATCCGCGAGCGTCGCATACGGGTGGTGCGGCTCGATGCCGACCGCGTGATGGCCGAGCAGCTCGTGCGTCGTGCCGAACGGCGCCGCCGAGGGCAGCGCATCGGCGAGCACGCCGGTCGCCGGGCGCGGCGGATCGAGATTGCCGATCGTGTGCGAGTCCTCCGGCGCGGTCACCTGGAACGGGAAGGTGCGCAACACCACGGCAAGCGCGCGCAGCGGCAGGGTTGCCAGCGACGCCAGCAGTCCCGGCGGACGCGGCGTCTCGCAGCCCTGCCCCGCCGGCTGGCGTCCCTCGTAATGCGCGGCGAGGCGGTCCAGGTAGGCGGAGGCCGGCCGGAAGTCGAACTTGAACGTGGGGAACAGGTCGTGCGTCGCCCAGTCATAGTCGACGCCGGAATCGAACATCGACGCGGTGGCGGCCAGCGCCTCGCGGATGCGCGCCCGCGCCGCCCGGAAGCGGTCGTTGAGATCGAGCCCGATCCAGGCACAGTCACCCGCCCGCAGGCCCCCGGCCGGAAAGGCCAGCGCCGCGGTAATCGAGACGACGACGGGCTTCTGCCGGTCGGGAAAGAAGTCGTTGTCGGCGATCACCGCCGCGGCCGGTGTGTTGATGTCGGTGTGAAAGGCGGTGCGCGCCCAGACCTCGCGCTGGATGCTCGTCCACTTCGTCGCCTCGGCCGCCGGGTTGACCAGCACCACCAGATCGCCGAGCACCGGCGGCATCAGCGTGCCGGGCTGGTGACGCCGGACCATCTTGACCAGGTCGTCGCGCAGTCCGGTCGCGAGCATGTCGCCGCCCAGACTGTGGCCGACGACGAGCATGCGGTTGTGGCGCGGGTCCGACGGGCCGGTCGGCGCCAGCACGGTCTCGAGGCTGCGCAGCGCCGAGATGGTGCCCGGTGCCACGCTTTCGGCGACCGGCTTGCGGTCGAACAGGGTCGTGCCGGCCGAAAGCGTGCTGATCGCGCCGCCCAGCCAGTTGCCGAACATACGCCGCAGGCCGCGCTCGTCGACGCGCGCGCCGCGCCAGCCGACATAGATCGCGGTCACCTTCATGTCGCAGTAGACCGGCTCCGACGCGCAGCGCTGTCGGACGAAGCGCACGGCATGCGCGGCGTACAGCCGTAGGTCGGCGACGTTGGTGTCGCCCACCTGCGCGTCGTGACGCCAGCCATGGATGAACACCAGGACGAAGTTCGATCCGGTCGCGAGGTGCTGCTTCAGCACGTCGAGCTGCGATTGGATCGGGGTGACCTGCGACGCCGCCATGTGATGCTCGCGCATCTCGGTCTCCGCCGCGTGCTGCAGCATCGCCGCGTCGATCTCGATGTCCGTCGTGCCCGCGTCCGCGGACACCAGCGCATAGGGCTCGCCGTCCTCCTTCAGCTCCAGGAAGCCGAGATAGTAGTCGAGCGGCTGACCGTCCGGCCGGGTCGAGGGCACGATGTGACGCTGCAGGGCGCAGCGGAAGCGGCGGCCCCACGCGGGGTCCTTTGCCACCGCCGCGTCCTCGTCGTCGCTCGGGTCCGCCCAGCCGCCGTCATTGGCCTGCATGAACTCGCCGATATGGCCGCGCCCCTGATCGGCAAGGATCGTCCAGCCCTTCGCCAGCCCCTGCCGGCAGAAGCCCACGTTGGGGTCGATGTCGCGATAGGCGCGATCCCGCGGCGTCGAGAGGACCACGTAATTGAGGAAGGTGAGGCCGAGCACGAGGAAGGCCAAGCCACCCAGCACCGTCAGCCCCGCCCGCACGAAGCGCCCGTACCAGCGGGCGACGGCGCGGGTGACGGAATGGGACCAGTAGCTGCGCCGTTGCGGCGCGTCGGTCGGATCGGTTGCCATCTCGTCGCCGCGTGCCCTTCTGGCGTGGCTGCCCGCCGGCAGTCTGCCAGCACGGCCGCGCGGGGGCGAGTCGGCTGAGGCGGCGGCCCGCCCCGTCCTTACGCGGTGGCGGCGAGCCGGAGCGCCGTCCGCCGGCAGTCGCGGAGATCGCGCCGGGCGAGGTCGCGCAGACGTTCGGCCGTCGCCT
>NZ_BANB01000022.1 GCF_000964365.1 Acidisphaera rubrifaciens HS-AP3
GGCACGGGCGGCACTGGCGAGCGCGTCGCGCGTCTGCGGGCCGCCGAGCAGGCTCTGCGCCGCCGCCGCCGTCTGCCGCAGCGATGCCGACAGCGCCGGCAGATCGGCGCCGGCGAGCTGCTGCCGCGCCGCGTCGGCCAGACCCGTGAGCGCGGCAAGGGCTTGATGCGCATCGCCGTCGCGCAGCTGTGTCCGCAGGTCGGTGACGAGGCCGTCGATGTTGGCGGCAAGCGAGTCGATCTTCAGATGACTGAGCTGCGCCAGCACGAGCTGCCCCGCGTCCTGCACCTGCGTCAGCGTGCTCGGCATCGAGGGGATGTATTCGCCGACCGGCTTCCACGGCACGTTGATCGGCGGGTAGCGGTTGGGCGGGGCGAAATCGAGTTCGACATAGCTGAGCCCGGTCAGCCCCTGCGACGCGAGGCGCGCGCGCAGGCCGCTCTGCACGGCGGTCGCGGTGTCCGGAAGGCGGCCCACCTTGGTCGGGTCGATCACGAAGCGGACGAACACCAGCCGGAAGCTCGCCTTGCGCGCGTCGGGCGGCTCGTTCCGCAGATAGACGGCGCTGGTCAGCCCGATATCGGTCACCCGGCCAATGGTGACGCCGCGGTATTTCACCGGGGCGCCGACCTCCAGCCCCTGCACGGACTCGCTGTAATAGGTCTCGTACTGCTTGCCCTCGCGCAGCCGGTTGCCAAGCAGGAACAGCAGCATGCCGAGCAGCAGCGCGGTTCCCACCACCACCAGCAGGCCCACGCGCAGGAAGGTGGCGCGGCCCGCCATCACGCCGCCGCCATCGGGTCGGCCGGGATGGTGGCTGCGGGTGCGACGGTGCGATGGAAGAAGGCGTGCACCATCGGATGGTCGGACTCCGCGCGCAGCCGGCGCGGGTCGCCGGTCGCGATGACGCCGCCGCCGTCGGGGTATGCGGCGCGGTCGAGCATGACGCAGCGGTCCGCGATCGCCAGGATCGAGGCGAGTTCGTGCGTCACCACCACGAAGGTCGTGCCGAGATCGGCGCGCAGGTCGAGGATCAGCCGGTCGAGCCCGGCCGACGTGACGGGATCGAGCCCGGCCGAGGGCTCGTCGAGGAACAGCAGCGGCGGGTCGAGCGCGAGGGCGCGGGCGATCGCCGCGCGCTTGGCCATGCCGCCGGAAATCTCCGCGGGCATCAGCGCCGCCGCCTCGCCCAGCCCCACCAGCGCGAGTTTGACCCGCGCGACCGCCACCCGCGCCTCGGCCGGCAGGTCGGTGAAGATCTCCAGCGGCAGCATCACGTTCTCCAGCAGCGTCATCGACCCGAATAACGCGCCGGCCTGGAACATGACGCCGATGCCGCGCTGCATCGCCTGCCGTCCGGCCTCGGCATCCGGCCCGGTGATGCGCCGTCCGGCGACGATGATCTCGCCCGAGGTGGGCGGCAGCAGGCCGATCAGCTGGCGCATCAGCGTGGACTTGCCGCAGCCGGACCCGCCCAGGATGACGAACACCTCGCCCCGTCGCACCGTGAGCGAGACGTCGCGGAAGATGGTGCGCGCGCCGAACCGCTGCGCGAGCCCCGTCGCGACGATCACCTCATCGGGGGACGCGGCGGATGCGGGATCGAGCGTCATGCGCTAGAGGCCGAGACGGAAGAACAGGACGGCGAACACGCCGTCGAGGATGATCATGGCGACGATGCCGCCGACCACCGCCCGCGTCGCCGCCTGTCCCACGGCCCGCGGTCCCACGCCGGTCGCGAGGCCGGCGCGGCAGCCGATGGCGGCGACCACCGCGCCGAAGCACAGCGCCTTGAACAGCCCGCCGAGCAGATCCTTGAGCTGGGAGGCGTATTTCACCTGCGCCACGATCTGCTCCGGCGTGTAGCCGAAGCCGAGCATCACCGTCAGCATGCCGAGCAGCCCGGCGATTTCCAGCACCAGCGCCATGGCGGGCATCACCAGCATCGCCGCCGCCAGCCGTGGCAGCACCAGCATCGTCATCGGGTCGATGCCCATGGTGACCAGCGCGCTGATCTCCTCGTTGACCTTCATCGTCCCGATCTCGGCGGCATAGGCCGAGCCGGTGCGGCCGGCCAGGATCACCGTCGCCAGCAGCGGGCCGAGTTCCCGCAGCAGGCTGATCGAGACGAGGTTCGCGACATAGAGATCGGCGCCGAAGCGGCGCATCGGCACCGCCGACTGGAATGCCAGGATCATGCCGATCAGGAAGCCCATCATGACAATGAGCGGCATCGCGCGCACGCCTGCCTGATCGGCGTAGCGGAAGAAGTCGGCGGCGCGGATCAGCCGCCGCCGGGCGGGTGCGCGTGCCGTCGCGACCAGCACCTCGCCGATAAACGCCACGCCATCGGCCGCCGCCGTGAGCGCCCGCGTGGCCACCTGC
>NZ_BANB01000021.1 GCF_000964365.1 Acidisphaera rubrifaciens HS-AP3
CGCCGCTGGTGAAGGCGGCGACGGGCGAGGAGGTGACGGTCGACGAGCTGGGCGGTGCGGCCATGCACACCAGCGTGTCCGGCACCGGCGACTATGCGGCGTCGTCGGAGCTGCACGCGATCGCGCTGGCGCGCGAGCTGATGGGACGCTGCGCGCGGGCAGAGAAGGCGGCGATCGAGCGCGCGGCGCCGGAGCCGCCCGCCTATGATCCGGCGGAGCTTTACGGCATCATCCCGCGCGACACCCGCATGCAGTTCGACATGCGCGAGGTGCTGGCGCGCATCGTGGACGGCAGCCGCTTTCACGAATATCAGCCGGATTACGGCCGCACGCTGATTTGCGGATTCGCGCGGCTGTGGGGCATGCAGGTGGGCGTACTGGCCAACAACGGCGTGCTGTTCAGCGACAGCGCGCTGAAGGGCACGCATTTCATCGAACTGTGCGACCGCAGCCGCACGCCGCTGCTGTTCCTGCAGAACATCACCGGCTTCATGGTCGGCCGCGAGTACGAACGCCGCGGCATCACTAAAGACGGGGCGAAGATGATCATGGCGGTCTCCGGCGCGTCGGTGCCGAAGATCACCGTCGTGGTCAACGGCTCCTACGGCGCCGGCACCTATGGCATGGCGGGCCGCGCCTTCGACCCGCGCTTCCTGTTCACCTGGCCGCAGGCGCAGATCTCCGTCATGGGCGCGGAACAGGCGGCGGGCGTGCTGACGGACATCAAGCTGCGCCAGCTCGCGCGCGACGGGCGCACCCTGTCGGCGGCGGAGATCGACGCGATCCGCGCGCCGATCCTCGACGACTACAGCCGCCGCTCCAGCGCGTGGTACGCGACGTCGGAGATCTGGGACGACGGCATCCTCGATCCGGTCGATACGCGCAACGCGCTGGCGATCGCCTTCAGCGCCACGCTCAACGCGCCGATCGAGGCGCCGCATTACGGCGTGTTCCGCATGTAGGGGGACGGCGCCGGCAGACGAACGAACGGGGGAGGCAACGCCATGCAGACGAGCGGCAGTCCGGTCAATCGCGTCAATGTCGGCGATATGCTGACGCGCACCGCGTGGCGCATGCCCGACGCGACCGCGATCGTGCACGGCGATGCGCGCCTGACCTTCCGCGACCTCAATGACCGCGTCAACCGCCTCGCCCACGGCCTGGCTGCGCGCGGCTATGCGCGCGGCACCGCGCTCGGCCTGATGTCGCGCAACCGTGCGGAGTTCCTGATCACCTACTATGCCTGCGCCAAGCTCGGCGTCGTCTGCGTGCCGGTCAACCTGCTGTGGCGCGGCGGCGAACTCGCGTACGTCCTGCGCCACGCCCAGGTGCGCGGGGTGGTGGTGGAGGCGGCGCTGCTCGATCAGCTGCGCACCGGGCTCGACGAGCTGCCGGGGATCGACGTGCACGTCATCGGCGAGCCGTCCTTCGACACGCTGCTCGCCGCCGCCGCCGGCGAGCCCGACGCGGCGGTGGAGGACCGCGACCCGCTGTCCTATCTCTACACCAGCGGCACCACCTCGGCGCCGAAGGGCGTCGTCGGCAGCCATCTCGCGGTCTATATCGAGTCGCTCGGCAACATCATCGAAACCGGGCTGACCGCGGCCGACCGCATGGCCGCGATCCTGCCGATGTTCCACACCGCGCAGCTCAATGCCTTCAGCACGCCGGCGGTCGCGATCGGGGCGGCGATCCACATCGTCGATGCGTTCGACGCCGCCGCCCTGCTCGACATGATCGCGCGCGAGCGGCTGAGCGTCGTGTTCGCCCTGCCGATGATGTACCGCGCCCTGCTCGCCGAACAGGAGGCGCGGCCGCGCGACGTCTCCAGCCTGCGGCTGTGCGTCTATGCCATGGCACCGATGCCGCAGGCGGAACTCGCGCGCATGATCCACGTGTTCGGCTGCGGCTTCTCGCTGATGTTCGGCCAGACGGAAATGAGCCCGACCGCGACGTTCTTCCGCCCGGAGCACCAGCTCTCGCATCCCGGCGCGGTCGGCACGCCCTGCGTCAGCGTGCAGGTGGCGATCATGGACGATACGGGGCGCCTGCTGCCCTCGCCAGAGACCGGCGAGATCGTCTATCGCAGCCCGCAGGTGATGAGCGAATACCTGCGCGACCCGGAGGCGACGGCGGCGGCATTCCGCCACGGCTGGTTCCATTCCGGCGACAGCGGCTATGTCGGCGCCGACGGGATGCTGTGGTTCCACGACCGGTTCAAGGACGTGATCAAGACCGGCGGCGAGAACGTCGCGTCCATCGAGGTGGAAAAGGCGCTGTTCGCGGCCGAGCCCGCGATCGCGGACGTCGCCGTGATCGGCCTGCCGCACCCGCACTGGATCGAGGCGATCACCGCGGTCGTCGTGCCGAAGCCCGGCGCGGCGATCGACCCGGACGCGCTGCTGACGCGGCTGCGCGCGGACCTCAGCCCGTTCAAGTGCCCGAAGGCGGTGATCGTGCTCGACGCCCTGCCGCGCACCGCGACCGGCAAGATCCAGAAGGCGAAGCTGCGCCAGATCTATGCTGGCTACTACGACGCCGCCTGACGACCCGCTAAGATGGTCGGGACGCGGCGGACGGAGGGGGGATGGCGCGGCACTACTGGCTGGTGAAATCCGAGCCGGACGCCTTCAGCTGGGACCAGCAGGTGGCCAATGGCACCGAACCCTGGACCGGCGTGCGCAACCACATGGCGCGCAACAACCTGCGCGCCATGCGCCTCGGCGACCGGGCGTTCTTCTATCACTCCAATATCGGCCGCGAGATCGTGGGCGTGGTGGAGGTGGCGCGCGAGGCCTATCCGGACCCGACCGCCGAGGGCGGGGACTGGGTCTGCGTCGACATGCGCGCCCTCGGGCCGATGCCGAAGCCCGTCACCCTCGCCGCCATCAAGGCCGATCCGGAATTTGCCGACCTCGCGCTGGTGCGCCAGTCGCGCCTGTCGGTGCTGCCGGTCGGCGCCGAACACTGGAAGCGGTTGTGCCGGATGGGCGGATGGACGGGCTGAGGCGCACGCTCTGCGCGCTGGCCGACATCCCGGACGGCGGGGCGCGCGGCTTCGGCCCGGCGCCGGGCGGCTTCACCGGCCTGTTCGCTGTGCGGCGCGGCGACACGGTCGTGGTCTATGTCAACGCCTGCCCGCATCTCGGCGTCTCGCTCGACTGGGCGCCCGACCGGTTCCTCACGGCGGACGGGACGCGCATCATCTGTTCGACGCACGGGGCGGAGTTCCGCATCGAGGACGGCCATTGCCTGCGCGGCCCCTGCGCCGGCGACCGGCTGACGGCGGTGCCCTTCCTACTGCAAGAGGGGATGGTGACGGTCGATGCGGATGCCGGCATATAAACAGCGCCTGTGCGCGGCCGCTCAGAGCCGCCCGGCCAGGAGGAGACGGACATGACCGACCAGCATGTCATTGAGGTCCGCCCGGAGATCGCGGCCCGCGCCCACGCGGACGCCGCGCGCTATGGCGCCATGTACGAGGCGGCCAAGCGCGATCCGCAGGCGTTCTGGGCCGAACAGGCGCGCCGCATCAGCTGGATGCGCCCGCCCACGCGCATCAAGAACACCGACTTCACCGGCGACGTGACGATCCGCTGGTACGAGGACGGCACGCTGAACGCCGCCGCGACCTGTCTCGACCGTCACCTCGCCGAGCGCGGCGATCAGGTGGCGATCATCTGGGAGGGCGACGATCCCGGCACCTCGCGCCGCGTCACCTACCGCGAACTTCATGCCGAGGTCTGCCGCACCGCCAACGTGCTCAAAAGCCTGGGCGTGAAGCGCGGCGACCGGGTGACGATCTACCTGCCGATGGTGGTGGAGGCGGCGGTCGCCATGCTCGCCTGCGCGCGCATCGGCGCCATCCACTCCGTCGTGTTCGGTGGCTTCTCGCCCGACAGCCTTGCCGGGCGCATCCAGGATTGCGGCTCGACGGTGCTGATCACCGCCGACGAGGGGCGGCGCGGCGGGAAGCGCGTGCCGCTGAAGACCAACGCCGACGCCGCCGTGGCGGCCTGCCCCACCATCCGTCACGTGCTGGTGGCGCGCGTCACCGGCGGGGACGTGCCGATGCAGGCCGGCCGCGACGTGGCGTGGCCCGAGGCGATGGCCGCGGCCTCCCCCGACTGTCCGGCCGAGGAGATGGGCGCCGAGGACCCGCTGTTCATCCTCTATACGTCGGGCAGCACCGGCAAGCCGAAGGGCGCGCTGCACACGACCGGCGGCTACATGGTCTGGGCGAGCTTCACGCACCAGTACGTGTTCGACTACCAGCCGGGCGAGATCTACTGGTGCACCGCCGATGTCGGCTGGGTCACCGGGCACACCTACATCGTCTATGGCCCGCTCGCGAACGGCGCCACCACGATCATGTTCGAGGGCGTGCCCAACTACCCGGATGCCGGGCGGTTCTGGCAGGTGGTGGACAAGCACGCGGTCAACATCTTCTACACCGCACCCACCGCCATACGCGCGCTGATGCGCGAGGGCGACGCGCACGTGACGAAGCACAGCCGGAAAAGCCTGCGCATCCTCGGCTCGGTCGGCGAGCCGATCAATCCGGAGGCCTGGCTCTGGTACCACCACGTCGTGGGCGAGCAGCGCTGCCCGATCGTCGATACGTGGTGGCAGACGGAGACGGGCGGCATCCTGATCAGCCCGCTGCCCGGCGCGACGCGGCTGAAGCCGGGCTCCGCCACCCTGCCGCTGCCGGGCGTCATGCCGCTGCTGGTCGATGCGGACGGTAAGACGCTGGAGGGCGCGGCCGAGGGCAACCTGTGCATCGCCGACAGCTGGCCCGGACAGATGCGCACCGTGTTCGGCGACCACGAGCGGTTCCGCCAGACCTATTTCTCGACCTATCCCGGCCTGTATTTCACCGGCGACGGGGCGCGGCGCGACGCCGACGGGTATTACTGGATCACCGGCCGCGTCGATGACGTGATCAACGTCTCCGGCCACCGCATGGGCACCGCCGAGGTGGAAAGCGCGCTCGCCAGCCACCCGAAGGTCGCCGAGGCGGCGGTCGTCGGCTTCCCGCACGACGTCAAGGGACAGGGCATCTATGCCTATGTCACGCTGAAGGAAGGCATCGAGCCGACCGAGGCGCTGCGCAAGGAACTGGTCGCCTGGGTCCGCCGGGAAATCGGCCCGATCGCCAGCCCCGACGCGATCCAGTGGGCGCCCGCGTTGCCGAAGACCCGCAGCGGCAAGATCATGCGCCGCATCCTGCGCAAGATCGCTGCCAACGAGACCGAGGGGCTGGGCGACACCTCCACCCTCGCGGACCCGGCGGTGGTGGAGCAGCTGGTGGAGAACCGCGCGGGCGGATAGGCCGCCCGCCGCCCCGGCCGGCCGCCGCGTTCAGTACGGGACGCGGTCGGTTTTGGCCTGGTATTTCTTCCAGACCTCCACCGCCTCGTCCCGCATGATCTGCCGCGCCGGGATGGAGCGCTCGCCGACCGGCTTGCGCAGCTCGGCGTAGATCATCGTGTCGTCGAAATCGCCGTAGTGGGCCGCATCCTCGCAGGTCGCGGCGTAGAATACCCGCTCGATCCCGGCCCAGTAGGCGGCGGCGGCGCACATCGGGCAGGGTTCGGCGCTGGTGTAGAGCACAGCGCCCGCCAGCTTGAAGCTGCCGACCTTCCGGCAGGCGTCGCGGATCGCGGCCATCTCGCCGTGCCAGGTCGGGTCGTTTTCCGCGACCACGCGGTTCGCGCCCTCGCCGATGATGGCGCCGTGCTGCACGACCACCGCGCCGAACGCACCCCCCGCGCTGTCGATCAGCGCGGTCTTCTCCGAAAGCTCGATCGCGCGCCGCATGAAGCGCCTGTCGTCGTCGGTCATCGCTGCCTCGTCCGTCTCGGTGTTTGGGGGATGCGAGCCATTCAAGGACGATGCCGGACCGCGCAATCCCCTACGGCGTGGATAAACGCGCACCCTGCAGCAGCGGCTGCAGCACGTCGGTCACGCCGGTGATGAGGATCTGCACCCCGATGCACAGCAGGATGAAGGCGCCGAGGCGGGTGACGGTGCGGCTGCCGGACGGGCCGAGCCAGCCGGCGACGCGGTCGGCGGCGCCGTAGCAGGCCCAGATCACCACCGCCATCACCGCCGCCGCGAGCGTCATGCCGGCATAGAAGGCGACCAGACCGTCGTGCAACGGCGGATGCTGCGAGCCGAGCGCGATGGCGACCGCGATCGTCCCCGGCCCGGTCGTGAACGGGATCGTGAGCGGGAACAGCGCCACGTCCTCCTGCTGTCCGGCACCGGCCGCCTGCTCCTGCTTGCGCGCCTCGCGCGCCTCCGGCTGGTTCAGCCGGTCCCAGGCGGACAGCGCGAGCACCAGCCCGCCCGCGCAGCGCAGGGCGGCGAGCGAGATGCCGAAGAACGCCAGCACGTAGGAGCCCGCCCACAGCGCGACGATCATCACGACGAAGGCATAGCGGGCGACGACGCGGGCGAGGCGGTGGCGCTCCGCCTGCGGCCAGGCGCCGCACACCTCGTTGAAGATGAACGCGCCGCTGAGCGGGTTCACGATCGAGAACAGGCCGGGGAATGCCAGCAGGAACGCCTGCACCGCGATCCCGGGGCCGGTGGCGAGCAGGGCGGCGATGTCGGCGGCCAACGGCGTGCTCCGGCGGTGCGGTCAGGCGCGGACCGGCGCCGGCGCCGTCTCGATCGCGCTCTCCAGCCCCAGCAGGCTCGCGAGACGTTCGAGCTGGCGGCCGATCGCCTCGCCGTCGAACACGCCGCGCGCCGGATCGAGACGCAGCACCAGCCGCTCCGCCCCCGGCGCCCGCGGCACCACCAGGGTCGCGCCTTCGAGCAGTCCGGCCGTGCCCGCCGACAGCATGTAGGCGAGCCGCAGCGCCACCCCCAGCACCTCCGCCCGCGCCGCCGCGCCCACGTCGAGCAGCGTGCGCGCCGGCATCAGGAAGCCGGCATCGGCGGCGGCGTTGCAGCGCATCGCCACGGCGAAGGCGAGGAAGGCGCGGGCATGATGGTCGAGGCCGATGCCGGGGTG
>NZ_BANB01000020.1 GCF_000964365.1 Acidisphaera rubrifaciens HS-AP3
GGCCGCCGCGGCGCGCGCAACGCGGAGGTGGCGGCCGCCCTGGGCGGAGAGGCGTTCCCGGTCACGCTCGACGTCTGCGACGAGGCGTCGGTGGAGGCGGCGGTCGCGGCGACGCGCGACCGCTTCGGCCGCCTCGACATCCTGGTCAACAACGCCGGCCTCGGGCAGCGCGCGTCGGTGATGGAACTGTCGCGCGACGACTGGCAGCGCGTCATCGACACCAACCTGACCGGCGCGTTTCTCTGCACGAAGCACGCGGCGCGCGTCATGTCGGCGCAGGGCGGCGGCAAGATCGTCAACGTCGCGTCGGTCTACGGCCTGATCGCGCCGAGCCGCGGGCTGCAGGTCGCCTATACCGTCGCCAAGCACGCGCTGATCGGGCTGACCCGCGTCAACGCCGTCGAACTGGCGCCGCTCGGCATACAGGTCAACGCGGTGGCGCCGGGCTGGTATTTCACCGAAATGACCCAGGAACTGCGCGGCACCGACTTCCAGCACGCGATCGAGCGGCGCACGCCGGCCGGACGGTGGGGCGAGACGCCCGATCTGGTCGGCGCCGTCCGCTTCCTCGTTTCCGCCGCCGCCGACTTCGTCAACGGCGCGGTGATCCCAGTGGACGGCGGCTATCTGGCAAGCGACGGCACGGAGCGTCGCTGAATCGGGCGGCGCGCAGGAACCCGCGCGCGGCCACGCATACAATTGCCAACACGGGCGTTACCTCTCCGCTGTCAGGGAGAGATGTCAAATGTACCTGGTTCTGATCGTAGTGTTGCTGCTGCTGGCCGTGGGCGGCCTGCCGACCTGGGGCTTCGCCCCAGCCGGGTGGGGCTATTACCCGTCCGGCGGACTCGGACTGCTGGTCCTCATCCTGCTGATTCTGCTGCTGATGGGACGGCTGTAGCCATGACGGCGCGCCTTCGTCCCGGTGCCACGGCGCCGGGACGAAGGCGCAGGCCGGTGGGCTTTACGCCCTGTGCGCTGCCGGCACAGAAGGGCCGGCGGTGCGGATGGTGAAAACGGTGGGATCGAGACGTGGCGTCACGTCTCGCCAGTTCATGGGCCCGACACCGGGGCGGGCACGGGGCGAGACCGATGCATACGTCAGACCGGGTGCATGGCGCGCATGGCCGGGCGGGCCGCCGGAGGCCGGCCGTCGTTGCCCGCGAAGCGGTGGCTGACACCAGGTTCGACGCGCACCCCAGCCGCCTGACAGCGGGTCCGGTCGCCTGACAGGGCATAGACCGCGACGGCCGCCGCCGGCAGCAGGGTCGTGCACTCCCGGCTCAGGCAGCCATTGATCTGGACGCGGCTGAACTGAACGCAGGGTGCACAGGGCTCGTCGCGGGTCATCACGACGTTGTGCCGCCCGAAGGGTGCGTAGCGGCGCCAGGGGCTCGATCCGAAGACCGAGCACACGGGCTTACGCAGGGCACAGAGATGCGCGGTCCCACCGTCGGACGCGATGACGAGGTCCACCGGATCGAGCGCATCCAGGAATGCCGGGATATCCCCATCCCCGCGCAGGACGCGGTGCGGGATGCGGCTGATCAGTCGGGACAGGAGGAGCAGTTCCGTCCGTTCCCGCGGCCCGCCGATGAGCGTGAGCGCGACCCCCTCCGCCGCGAGCCGGCGCGCCAGTTCCGCCCAATAGGTGATTGGCCACCGGTTGGTCGGAAATCCGGCAGCGATGCACAGGCCGACGTGACGCAAGCGGTCGGGCCAGGAAAGCGCCGCGCCGGTGAACAGGGCGGTCCTGGAATAATGCCCGAGCAGCGGCCGCAGAGCCCGTCTGTGCAGCGCCGTCTCGTGCACGAGATGATCGTCGTCGACAAGGATGTGATCGGTGGCGACCTGATTGAGCAGCGCACGTAGGGGTGGGTCATTGCGCAGCGCGATCAGCAGATCGTGTGAGTCCAGCGCCCGGCCGAGATCGGGCACGTCGCCCTCGGTCGGCTGACCGCTGCGCGCCAGATGCGGTAGCGTCACGCGCCGTATTTCGCCGACCCTGGGAAAGAGGACGCGGGCCAGGCCGGCCGATCCGGGGGCGACATACAGGGTGACGTCGTGGTTTTGACTGGCAATCGCACGGATCGCCGGGGCGGCGAGGATAAGGTCGCCGAAATGGTCGGGCTTGAGTATGGCGATGCGCGCCATGCGGCGGCTACACGGTCCCGGCGGCCTGCTCGCCACACGCGGCGAGCAGCGCGTGCTCGTTTATCAGCGAGGCAATGATCTGATTGGCGATCCAGAGATCGACTGCCCGGACCAACACGACGGCGGTCCGGTACGGGAGAGCCACCAAGCCGGATTGGCGAAGGCGGGCGAGCTGTTCCGCGAGGATAAGGCGCCGTCGCTGCTGCACGACGTAAAGATACGCGAGCGAGTCGGGGTCGAGGTCGTGACCATCCCCGATGTCGTGCACACGGGTCCGCAGGAGTGCATCGCGGGTCGTAGCAACGAGCCTCTTTACCATGACGTGTCCTTTATCCGCGTATCTACAACCTAAAGGTTAGTAAATGATTTAAAATCTAGCGAAGGTAGAAGACGGGGACAAATGCGATCGCATGCAACGATGGCCCTGAACATATACGTTTGCGTATCGCTTGTCCTATCCAAACATATGCTGTCGCCATATCTTCTACCTTACGGACAAGGTAGCCGCTGAAAGTCTCAGAAATATTCGTGTGTTTCCCGTATCGAGCCTGTGCAGCGGGTGTGTGCTCCGGTCGTACACAACTCCAAAGGGTATAAAAGGGTCTGAATGCGCCATCTTACCCACCGCCTGCGCGCCCGCACCGCCGAGGTTCGGGCAACCAGCGGCAGCAGCGTGAAGGCGACCGCCTTTGCTATCGGTTACGTACTTACCCGTCTGCCGTTGCTGCCGCCCCTCATGCTCGGTCCGTTTCGTCGGCACAGACAGCGCCGCGCCGAGGTGCGGGCGATCACCGGCAGCCGGCGCGTCCCGGGCCATGGCCAGGGGCGTCTTGCCTTTCGCCTGACCGGCGGTCTCGGCGACGTGCTGGTGATCGCACGCTTCATGCGCGATCTCCACGCAACCTGCGGGCCGTTCATGTTCGACGTCTTCGCGCCCCGGCCGGAGATCGTGACCTGGGCCTTCGTGTCGGTCGACGGCTTCGGCAGGGCCTATCACGACATCGTCTTCGACGAGGTCATTGAATCGTACGACGCCGCTTTCCGCATCAACCAGTTCGTGGTCGTGCACGACAACCTGCTGGAATGGCGCGACCTGATGGATCGCCCCGCGCTGGTCAAGGCAATTGCTGCGATCATACGGTTCCGGCCAAAGATCGATGTGTTCGTCGACCGTCATCCGCTCATGGATAACTTCCTGGCGCAGCGGGCGGTCTTTCTCAACCGCACGCGGGCCGACTTCCTGCATCTGATGGCCGACATACGCTATGGCGGCGACACGCTGCCGCTACGTATCGACGAGGAGGCCGCCGGGCGCGCCGGGCTGGCCGGGACGCCCTACATCACCATCGGAAACGGGTTCGATCAGGATTTCATCATCACGCAGGCCCGCGCGACGAAGTGCTACCCGTACTTCAACGAAGTGATCGCCCAGCTGCGGACGTCGCTGCCGGGCGTGCGCTTCGTGCAGCTCGGCACCAAGACCAGCGAAAGTCTGGAAGCCGTCGATCTGAACCTCGTCGGACGGACGAGCCTTTCGGAGGCGGCGGGGATTTTGGCGGGTGCGCTGCTGCACATCGACAACGAGGGTGGTCTCGTCCACCTCGCCAGCTGTCTCGGGGTCACCAGCGCGGTCGTCTTCGGACCCACGCCGGCTGATTATTTTGGCTACGGCGGCAACGTCAACATCAGCCCCGTATTCTGCGGCGGTTGCTGGTGGATCGACCCGACCTGGATGGACGCCTGTCCGCGGCATTTCGATACCGCGCGCTGCATGACGACCCAGACCCCCGGTGCCGTCGTCGCGCGCATCCTCGCACATCTGGAAGAGGCGGGGGCGCGGGCAGCCGTTACAAACGCCCGCCCAGCCGTTGCGTCACTTCCGGCGACGTGAAGATCAAGTTTCCGATCGTACGATGATACAGCCGGTAACCCTGCCGCGTCATCGTGGCCTCAAGCGCATCACTGTCATCCGCCTCGTTGCCGCTGAGGGATTCGACACATATGACGAGCGGGCCTCGATCAGCGAATGACGTTGTCTCAAGGATCCGGCGATCCCATCCTTCGACGTCAAGGCTCAGGAACTCAGGATATCGGGCGTCCGCATAGCGACTGATTATGTCCGTAAGGGTCATCACCTCGATCTGTCGGACCTCGGTAACCTTGAACGCAGGATTGTTACGCACGAAGTCTTCCACTGTTTGGCGATCAAAGCTATTTCGTCCAGATTCGTTGTCAATCATATAGAAATCAAGTACGCCAGCCTCCGGACCAACTCCTGCATTGATGGTAATATCTTCAGGTCTTGCCTTTAGAAAGTTTCCAATCAAATTAGGATTTGCTTCTACATTTATGCCACGGCTGCCCCTGAAATATAGGAGCGCAGTATTACTGACATTGAACGGGTGATGCGCACCGACGTCAAGGTAGTGTGGTCGTTCGATGCCAAGGCGATGAAATAAATTGAGGACGATCAGATCCTCTCCCGCCTGTGCGTAAGTTCGCCCGCCGAATGCCTGATCCGGGTGACCGGTCGTGTTGTTGGGCGAGATTGACGGATCGCTGCGGATTAGCTGGTCAATCTTGCCTTCGATATTGATTGCTCGCTCTCGCAACTCCTGCAGAAGCGCCTCGTGGCGTTGCGGTTCTAACGCGGCGGTGTCGGAAGCCAACTTGGCTGCGTCTTGTCCCGTGCCAGTCACCGGTATGTCCTTCTGCGATCGTGATACGCGTTGCTGCCCGTCGAGCCCGTCGTCGTTCCCGACCGCGGCGGCTCACAGGCACCGTGGCACGGATCACAACCCATACAAATGCAGCCGAGGTTGAGCCTCGCACAAAGGGGTGCCTGTCAAACGTATCCGTCCCGGACAGTGGTACCCTGTTTGTTCCATGCCGTTTGGTCGGCCGCCGCCCCGGGAT